>JAHEEZ010000134.1 GCA_024640445.1 Acidobacteriota bacterium
CGGTTGCCGGCCCCAAAAACGGCTACACAGACAAATCCTGCTAAGCCGAACTTGCCTGTGTGACGAAAACTTCGTGCCGTCCGACGGCAGTTGTTCTATGCCTTGGCGCTGTTATCGATCGCGTCTTTCGCCTTTCCGGCGATGACCTCGAATGCTTCCGGCTGTTTCACAGCGAGATCGGCAAGGATCTTTCGGTCGATCTCGATCTCCGCGAGCTTGATGCCGTGCATGAACTGCGAATAGCTCATCCCATGGATCCTTGCCGCCGCATTGATCCTGACGATCCAAAGGCGCCTGAAATCCCGTTTCCTCAGCTTGCGTCCGACGTATGAATACTGGAGCGCTTTCTCAACACTCTCTTTCGCCGAACGGTAAAGTTTTGACTTGGTTCCGCGATATCCTTTCGCGAGACCAAGTATCTTCTTCCTCTTGTTAAGTCGCTTGTTTCCTCGTTTTACTCTTGGCATTTTATGATAACCCCCAAATCAGAATGCTGGGTCCGTCACGGTCTCTAGTTGCGGCCGTACGGAAGCATCTCCTGGACCAGCTTCTGGTCGGCTTTTGCTATGTATGTATCGATATCCAGCTTTCGCTTTCGCTTCGCCGTCTTCTTCGTAAGGATGTGGCGCGCGTGGGATTTTCCGCGCTTGAACTTTCCTGAAGCGGTCTTCCTGAAACGCTTTGCTGCGCCCTTGTGTGTTTTTAGTTTTGGCATAATCTCTAACCTTCCGTAATAACCGTAATAAGATCTCTACTTCTTCTTCTTCGGTGTGAAGATGGTGAACATCTGATACCCTTCCATCTTCGGCTGAACCTCGATATCGGCAACTTCCGCCAGTTCTTCAGCTAGTTTCTCGAGGATCGCGCGTCCGAGCTCCCTGTGGGACATCTCCCGGCCGCGGAACGCGATGGTCGCGCGGACCTTGTCGCCTTCCTCAAGCCATTCGTGAGCGCGCTTGGCGCGGTAACCGTAGTCGTGATCGTCGGTCGCAGGTCTGAACTTGATCTCTTTGACCGTGACCGTAGTCTGTTTCTTTTTGGCTTCCTGTTTCTTCTTCTTTTCCTCGTAAAGAAACTTGCCGTAATCGATGATCTTGCAAACCGGCGGTTTCGCCTGGGGCGCGATCTCGACAAGATCGAGCCCGGCCTCCCTGGCCCTCGCTATCGCGTCACGCGTGTCCAGCACGCCAATTTGTTCGCCATCCTCGTTGACTACACGGACCGAAGGGATGCGTATCCGTTCGTTAGTCCTGTGCTGCGGTCCTCTGAACCGTTTTCCTCGGTTTCTGCTGAATCTTCTGGCTATTGCTGCACCTCCATTCTATTTGCGGGACTATACTGCTAACGTCCCCGGGCGGGAACCTTCGCGATTCCCGATAACCTGCTTTCCCCCGGCTCGATGCCGGCTTTTCGAATCAAGCCCCAATTCTACAGAAATGAACACCTGATTACCATTAATCTTAGGCCTTACGCCGTCTAAGCAAGGTCGTTCGACAACGAGCGCGATGCCTTGAGCCGTGCCGCGCCCTCGATGAAATCCTCTACGCTCATCGATCCGAGATCGCCTTTCGACCGCTCCCGGACGGCGATGTTACCTTGTTCCAGTTCCTGGTCGCCGACGATCAGCATGAACGGCACTTTCTGCATCTGGGCGTCGCGTATCTTCGCGCCGACCTTGTCGCTCCTGGTGTTCGCCTCGACCCTGAATCCCGCCTTCTTCAGCGCTTCCGCGACGGATTCGGCGTATTCGTTGATCCGGTCGGTTATCGGAAGCACCGCCACCTGGACCGGAGCGAGCCAGAAGGGGAACGCGCCCGCGAAATGTTCGAGAAGGACTCCGAAGAACCTTTCGACCGAACCGAACAGCGCCCGGTGGATCATGAACGGCCTGTGAGGATGGTTGTCCTCGCCGACGTATTCCAGTCCGAATCTCTCAGGCAGATTGAAATCTATCTGGATCGTACCGAGCTGCCACGTCCTGCCGATAGCGTCCTCGACCTTGATGTCTATCTTCGGTCCGTAGAACGCCGCTTCGCCCTCGATCCTCTCGAACGGGATCCCGCGTTCGTTCAGCGCTTTCGCAAGCGCCGCTTCCGCCTGCTCCCAGTCCTCGTCGGCGCCGAGGAACTTCTTGTTCTCGGCTTCGCCGCGCACGGAGAGCTCGAAGTTCACCTTCTCAAATCCGTAGGTCTCGAACACATCCACAGCAAAATCGAGGCAATCGCCGACCTCCGCTAACACCTGATCAGGCCTGACGAACAGATGCGCGTCATCGACCGTGAAGCCGCGGACCCTCATAAGTCCGTGCAAAGTACCGGAAAGCTCCGCTCTGTAAACGGTGCCCATCTCCGAGTATCGCTGCGGCAGGTCGCGGTAAGACCGCTTCGACGATTTGTAGATCCCTATGTGGAAAGGGCAGTTCATAGGCTTGAGCCTGAACTCCGTGTCCTCTATGGTCGTCGGCGCGAACATCGAATCCGCGTAATTGTCTTCGTGGCCGCTGACCTTCCACAGATCGCGTTTGGCGATGTGCGGAGTGTAAACAAAGCTGTAATCGTGTTCCTGGAGTTTTTCTTTCAGGAAATTCTCCATCTCCATACGGACGATTCCGCCCTTCGGGTGCCAGAGGATCAGCCCCTGGCCATAATCGTCCTGAATAGAGAACAGATCGAGTTCCTGTCCGAGCTTGCGGTGATCGCGTTTCGCCGCCTCTTCACGCTGTTTGAGCCACGCGTCGAGTTCTTCCTTTGAGAAGAAAGCGGTTCCGTAGATGCGCTGCATCTGCTCCCGTTCGGCGTCGCCCTTCCAATAGGCGCCCGAAAGAGCGAGAAGCTTGAATGCCTTCAATTTCCCGGTATGGGGAACGTGCGGACCGAGGCAGAAATCGATGAACGGTGAATCGTCGATGTAGTAGACCGTTGCCGAACCCTCGACCTTCTCGTCGATCAGTTCGCACTTCAAAGGCTCGCTGCGGTCTTTGAAAATTTCAAGGATCTTCGCTTTCGCCACGTCCTCACGGCGATACTTCAGGTTGCGTTTCGCCATCTGCTGCATCCGCTTCTCGATCTTCGGCAGATCGTCCACAGACAGAGGCTCCGGAGTAATGACATCGTAAAAGAAACCGTAACGCGGATCGTCGAGCAGAGCGGGACCGATGCCGAGCTTCGTGCCGGGATAAAGATCGAGCACCGCCGCCGCGAGAAGATGCGCGGTCGAATGCCGAAGGACTTCAAGGCCGTCGCGCGTCTCGGGAACGATCGCCTCAATCTCCACCGCTCCGTCCAAAGAGGGAAGTTCGCGGTCGAGATCGAATTCCTCGCCGTTCACCTTCGCCGCCAAAGCGGACTTCGAGGCGTCGCGGTCGAATTCCTTTATCGCGTCCAGAACCGTCGCCCCCAAAGGGACCGAACCGGCACGGTCGCCGTATTTCACACTGATGTCACTCATCGAAATAAAACTCCGGAATTTCAAAGCGGGACTGAGGCAATTTGCCTGCCCGGCTGCAAAGCCGGGAAAATCACTCTCGCGACAGGTTAGATATCCTGGAAATTCCGCAACTACAAAATGATCTGATCTGACAAGAGCGACTTTGCCCGGCGGTTGTTAAACACGCCCGTTTACCGTGCCTGGAGGCACGTCGTAGTTGTTACCAAAAACGCAAAGTTCTTTAACGGCATCTTGCCAAAAGTAATCGTTGGAGGGGCCAAGACAGCCCACGTCCTTTTCTCAGTACTTGGTAGGCACTAGCAGAGTTGAACTGCTGGCCTCTACCGTGTCAAGGTAGCGCTCTACCACTGAGCTAAGTGCCTATAAAAACAAAAGCTCGCCCTGTAAAAAGCGAACCTATACCTTAACGAGGGAGGTGTTTGATGTCAAGTTCAATGTCCACCGATCATTGGCCATCGATCATTGACCATTGACCAATTAGATCGATACCCCGAGAGGTAGCGGCGGGAATAAAGAGATTCCACCGCGGAGTCGCGGAGACGCAGAGAATATTTGGGGGTTGAACTCTGACCCGAACCGCAACTGTCCCCTCAGCCCGAAACTCAGGAAGACCGATCAAACGCAATCAGTCCCGAAGGGACTGACGGAAGTTAACCCGGGGTGAAGCCGAAGGCGGAACGTGGGGTACGGGCCACACAACCCCACAACAGCCGCTTTAGCGGCGACACGATCAGCACCCCGAGCTGTTGCGACGGGCAAAAAGAGATTCAACCGCAGATTCGCGGAGACGCAGAGTTCATCTGGGAGTCAGGGCCGAAGTCCCAAGAGGTCTCTGCGCCTTCACGTCTCCGCGGTTGATCCCGCATCGCGATCTTTGCGTCCTTTGCGTTGAAATATGATCGGACCGTGCCGCCTACTCGATCTTCGTCTTCTGGATCTTCGTGTGGATCTCGTTGACCATCATCAGAGCCGCCGATCCGTAGAGCTTCTTCAACTCGTAAATGAACACCCCTGCCTTCACTGCCGGGTCTGTTTCGACGAGCTTTTTCGCGTCGTCGATCGACTCCACATTGAAAATGTACATTCCGCGCCAGGGTTCGGCGTCCCCGAAAGGACCGGCCATCGCGAGCTTTCCTTCCGCCGCCAGCCTGCCCATATTCGCGAAATGCCCGCGGAAGATCTTGTTCCGTTCGTCGGCATCCTCTATTTTCGCAGGACCCGTTTTCAGCACGCAGAAGACATAGCTCCGCATGCCGTATTCGTCGGCGCCAAGTTTCTTGGCAAGTGCCTCGTCATAATTGCTTTCTGCCGGTGTCGTTTGAGCCGCCGCGGATGACGTGAATGAAAGGATCGAAACAAGCATGAGTGCGATGATTAACGGCTTTATCATTATCAATGCCTCCGTATCTATGTATTTTTCAGGCTTACGATACCACAGCGGCCTGGATGGACAACTGACCGGGTGATAGCTTCAGAATGGATAAACGCTTTCGCCCGAACATCGTGCCGGTCAGGACTATCAGTCACTTGGTCCGCCTTCGAACGTTGGGAAGAAGAAGGATGGTACTTTTCACCATTTTCGCCTGTTCGCCGAATTGCAGCGCCTTCAAACACACTGGGACGGGTTCCATTGCCCTGAAACAATAGCGGACGTGATTTTGAAATACAGGGCGATAATGAAGTGCAAGGGTTTCCGGGCATTTTCGATTGCGGACATCCAAAATTTATCCGGCGGCACCGTTTCCGGGAGATGGTGCAATGGTGAAAACGGTTTTGGGGATCGTTATGATTTATCGAATCGCAGCTGAACTGGTACTGGTGTCACATCTCGCGTTCATCGTTTATGTGACGCTCGGCGCCTTTCTGAACCTGCGCTGGCGCCGCGCGTGGATGCTGCATATTCCCGCGCTGGCGTGGGGGGTTCTTGTCGAGTTCCTGGGCTATGTCTGTCCGCTGACGACATTGGAGAATTTCTTTCGCGTCGCGGCGGGTGAACAGGGATATGAGACGGGATTTATCGATCATTTCTTAACGACCCTGATCTATCCCGGCTTATCACCTTCACTACACATCCTGCTCGGCATCGCCCTCGCGGCTTTCAATGTCGCAATCTACATATACCTGTTCAGGAAGGACGCCTTCGCGGGTCGCAAGCATCGGAAAAGGTAGGCACTCACGCGCTCTTTCGAAGAAGTTTGTAAGCGAAGAAGAGCATGAGAACTACGACTGCGGCCATCACCGGCCAGAGCCACCAACTGGATCGCGCAATTCCGGCTGTACCCTCGCCGGTCGCCACTTCGTTGCCAAGAGACACTTCGGCAAGTTTTGCGGGAGCCGTATCAATGAACCTCTCAAGATCATACTCGGGCCTTGATGCGTTCGAGTTCGAATAATAGAGAAAATACTCGCCTGCGCCCGGAAACCTAACGAGTAGTTCATAAGGCCGCCCGAGAATTTCCGGTTCGCGAAACTTCAGAGGTGGATCATCACCGTCCCGGAACTCAATACTTAGCCGGTCAGTAACGACTTCCGTGAACTCGAATGGTTCGGATTCAAACGAGCTGACGATGCCGTCACCCGCAACCCGGTAGAGGTCGCGCGACTCCTTGTCTGTACCCACCCGGTAGCTCACCGTGAACGGCCTGTAAAAATCAACTCCGTCAGCAATAGCCAGTTTCACGGCAGATACGGGCACCGCATCATCCAGGAAAACACTCAGGATCGTCGACTTTGACTCTTTCTCCGGCCCGACCTTGAAAGAGGCGACCCCGAAACGCCTGACCGCGTCAGTATTGACCTCGATCCTGCGCAAGGACGCAGAAAGTTCTCCGGGGTCTTCTTCGGAACGGAACGAGAGTCGGAAATGTTTGAATTTTGCATCCGGAAAACGAAGGCTGGTAAAGGAGTAGTTCGTAAAGTCGTTGCTTATCGATATGATCCTGTAATCGTCAAGTACGGTTTGCCAGTTCTTTCCGTTGTCACTGCCTTCGAGCCTTATCCTTCGGTCAAAATTTGGCTTTCGGAAGTTGAGGTCGATCCGGTTGACCGAGCCTGTCCCCGTCGTTTCGAAGGTATAGAAACGGCGATCCCCGACGGTTGTCTGGTTGAGAAGTTCAAAGGCCACACGGACATCTTTCTTTTCAGGCAGCTGCCTCAGGACGTAGGGCACCTCGATCCGGTTTCCTGATCGGTCCGCGCCGATGACTCGGAGGTCCTTAAAGCCCGGTGAGAGTTTCGCGTAAATATCGTCCGGCAAAATGATCTTCGCCCAGCCATCTGCCGGACCTTTGATCTGTCTCTTGAATGCATATCCGTCCTGCCCGGCGGCAGTGCCCGCCATTGCAAGGATCACCGCGAAAATTGCGATCTTAAGCTTCATCATCTCCAAAGATAACCTTCCCGTACTTGCTGTAAAGGTAAGAGGCGATCAGAAGGAGCACTCCAAGAGAGACAAAGACAACCGTGCGCGACACCGTTCCGAGGTCTGAAAGGTCGTAAATGAAAACCTTGAACAGGGTTCCGGTGAAGAGCGCGATCGCTCCGATACGCAGATGCCGTTTGTCGGATCTGATTCCAACCAGAAGCAAGGCCACTGCGTACAGTCCCCACAGAATGCTGAGCGCCAGTTTGCCGGAATCCGCGATGCCTCCGATGTCCATCCAGGTGATCAGTTCGGCACTCAGGACAGACAGGACCGACAAATTAAGGAGAAGGTCGAATGCAACTTCGAGCGGCATAGCCCCGATCTTCTCCTCGAACTCCGCCGACCGTCTGCAGCGCGAGAGAATGAAAAGAACGGCCCCGGCGCAGGCATAGGAAGCGTAGCGGACGGCTATGGATCCCGCGCCGTGCGAAGGCACGTCGGGAGCGACCAGGAGATATGCCTCCCGAAGGCTGCCCAGCACCGTCAGACCCGCTACAAGGAACAGCAGCAGCCAGAATACGCCCGATACCGCAGAGACCGCCCGGATCGATGCTTTTCGGAGATACCTTTCGTTCACGTACCAGATTCCTGCGGTGAATGCCATCGAGTAATTGATCTGCCAGATGAAGTTCATCAGCGGCGGATAAGGGTCATGCCCGGCGTCCCACGGATAGGTGCTGCCGCGGACGAGTTCTGCCGAAACGAGCATTTCCTGACGCCAGAAATTCGCAATCTCAAGGCGGAGCGCGTTGTAAACGACGAATATCAGGACCCCCGCGAGGATTGCACGCATCGGGTCGGCGAGCGAGGTCGGGACAAGTCCTCTGAGTTCCTGCTTCGAGTCGATCCACAGTATCAACCCAAGGCCGGCAGCGAAAAAGGCGCCAGTCAGAAAACCAGAGTTAAACAGCGGGCGTTCGATACCGTTTCGCATCGACTCGTCCCAGCCTGCGAACAGCGCCGCGACGCCTATGAAAACGATTGAGTATGCGAAGTATTCGAACAGCGGGATCGATCTGTAACGCGCGATCATGAAAAGGGCGGCGGCCTCAGCTATCCAGAGCAGCGTTACCCGGTCGCCATCCAGCTGGACCGGGATCGCGATCGTTACGAACGTGATCACGAGGGCCGCAAGCAAAGAGATGACTGTTCGGTCAGCGGCCGCAAATCGGAAAACTGAAACCGCGACGGCCAGGTGAATAGCGCCGTTCGCGAGCGTCACGGGCCCTAAATACCCCTCCAGCGTTGCGTTTCCCGATGCGATACCATACGTGAAACCGTAAAAAATGAATGCGTTTGCCAGAATAAGCAAGACATTTTCAGCGACGAACTGGGTTCCTTGCACCAGTTTGTAAGTGATAAAGGTCGCGTAGAAGATCGCGAAGAAGACAAAAGCGAACGCAAGCGCAAGGTTCAGATGGACCGCCGGCTCATAATTCGCCGCGTACCAGAATCCATAGATCGCCCAGGTAAGAAGGAAAGAGGGATAGAAAAGCGAGCGCCAGTAACGCGCTACCGAGACAGCCAGAATCCCGGTGTTGATGATCGCGACGTAGGTGAAAAGAAAGGCGAAACGATCCGAACCTTCACTCAAGAGGAAAGGTACTGCGTACGCGCCGATCAGTCCTATGTGGGCGATCAGCACCCGGTCATACCTCAGTGCGGCAATGACCGTGAAGACGGTGAAGCCGGTCATCAGCACAAAGGAAAAAGCCTGAGGCACAAGTCCGTAATAACTGTATGCTGCGAACGAGATGAAATAGAAGATTGCCATCGCGCCCGACAGCAGAACGCCGCTGAAACGCTGATAGCGGTCCCTCGTCCGGTATGCGGCGAGAAGAAGGCCGATCCCGACGAGATATCCGAAAACGACTCGCATTACGGGGGTTATCCACCCCTTGTCGATCGCGTACTTTGCGCCGATCGCGACGCCCAAGATCGTGATCGCGATCCCGATCTTGCTAATGAGGTTCTCGCCTATCCAGCGCTCCAGGTTTGATGGCAGCCGGATACCTTTCGCCTGAACGGCGAAACTTTCTAATGAAGACGCCCCGGTCTGAAACGATGGTACTTCTGAAGCTTTGTATTGATCCTTCGGAATGGGGACCGTGTCCGGGCCGCGGGTTTCCTGTTCAGGGACGGTCGCAGGTTTTGGTCCGGCAGAAGGAGCCGAGGTGAGGGAGTCCAGTTCCTCGCGGATCTTGTACATCTCCACGGCGATCTCGCCATGCCGTCGTATCAATGCCTCCAGGCGACTGCGCAACCGGTCGATGTTTTCGGACTTGTCCGCCATCTCAGGATCAGGATGTGCTGGCTGTTAGTGTTGGTTTCAAGCCACACTCTACTCCTAAATCAAACTGCGGTAAAGGCTTTTGTCGAATTGACTGAACTGAAATACTATTGGTTTCAGATCGCTTAAGTAAGAATTCGGCCCGTTTCGGACACAAGACCGGGGTCGTTGGAGAGGAAAGCATTATGAGTGGAAGAAGGACCGTGAAAGCCCCGACGGGCACAGAACTCACTTGCAAGAGCTGGCTTACCGAAGCCGCGTACAGGATGATCCAGAACAACCTGGACTCCGATGTCGC
>JAHEEZ010000379.1 GCA_024640445.1 Acidobacteriota bacterium
CGGTCCGCCGCGTCGGCGCGACGGACACGTTCGTCGCCTATGCTCCCCAGATGGAAGACCACATCCTTCCGCAGGTTGACGATGTGGAGCGGGCAGTGAATGAGCTGATGAAGTATTAGTGATCTTGTGGGGGCAGGTCTTGTGCCTGCCCGATGCGAAATCAGAATTAACCGCAGAGACCCAAAGGACGCGAAGTTTTTTCGGAAACAAGAACGCGCCACCTCCCTGTCTTGACTCGCATCCCTCTTTCCCGCACCATTCACCTGTTTTCAACGATTCACTTCATGAAATTCAAATAGTATCTCCCCGAACACCTTTCGGGCGACCGCAAAACAGATGAAACATCGGATCCTGCTCGTTATCGCGCTTTCCACTCTCTTCGCTTCGCACATGATCGCCCAAACGGACGCGGTTTCGGCCGCACGGAGTTTCCGTCAGAAGAACGAGGCGAAACTGCTCCGTGAATTCTCCGAACTCCTGTCGATGCCAAATGTAGCGACGAATGTGACGGACATACGCAAGAACGCGGAATACATTCGCCAACTGCTTGAAAATAAGGGGATGAAGGCAAGGCTTTTGACCATCGACGATCCGGAAGCTCCCCCCGCCGTTTTTGGCGAGTACCTTGTCCCCGGAGCAACGAAAACGGTCGTTTTCTACGCCCACTACGACGGTCAACCAACCGATCCGGCGGACTGGACGGTAACCGAACCATGGAAGCCGGTCCTTTTGACGAACGCCGCGGAACAGGGCGGGAAGAAGATCGAGTTCCCGATGGCAGGCGGCAGTATCGAGCCGAACTGGCGCATTTACGGAAGATCAGCTTCAGACGATAAAGCGGGAGTGTTCACGATCCTCACTGCGTTCGCATCGCTGAAAGCCGCGGGGATCGAGCCGTCGATCAATCTGAAGTTCTACTTTGAAGGTGAAGAAGAAGCAGGCTCCGCGAATCTGAAGGCGTTTCTGATCAAGTACAAGGACCTTCTGAAAGCCGATGCCTGGATCATCTGCGACGGGCCGGTCCATCAATCGGGCCGTAAACTGGTCTCGTTCGGCGTCCGCGGCGTCACCTCAGCGGAACTCACCGTTTACGGAGCGAACCGGGAATTGCACAGCGGCCACTATGGCAACTGGTCGCCGAACCCGGGCGAGCGGCTTGTGAAATTGCTTTCTTCGATGAAGGACGCCAACGGCCGCGTTCTGATCGGGGACTGGTATAAAGACGTCGAGCCGCTCGGCGACCTGGAACTTAAGGCGATCGCGGATGCGCCGAAGTACGATGACGAATTAAAAGCACAGCTAGGTCTTGCCAAGACGGAGAACGGAGGCCGGCAGCTTCTTGACGTCCTCAACGAACCGTCGCTGAACATCAACGGGATGAAGACCGGGAATGTCGGCTCCCTCGCCAGGAACGTAATACCGTCAAGAGCCGAGGTTGTCCTGGGTTTACGGCTGGTAAAGGGGAACGACGTCAGGCGCCAGCTTGAGAAACTGCGCAGGCACATCGAAGCGCAGGGATTTTACGTTATCAACCGCGAGCCGACGACGGATGAAAGACTGAAACATCCGCTTATCGCTAAGTTCATACCGGAAGACGCTGGATACAATGCGCAGAGGACGGCGATGGACCTGCCGATCTCGCTTGCCGTGATCGGGGCGGTCAGTACAGCTCGAACCCAGATGCCCGTCACTCTTCCGACGATGGGCGGGAGCTTACCCTTGTCGATCATCACGGAAACTCTGGGCGACCCGGCACTGATCACGGTTCCGATAGCGAACTACGACAACAACCAGCACGCGGCGGACGAGAACATACGGATCGGAAATCTCTGGGACGGTATCGAGATCTACGCGAGTTTGATGACTCTGACGGTGAGCGGCAGGCAGTGAGCCGCAAACCGTTTGCCTCAAACTGTTTGTCGCAACCTGTTTAGCCCACCCATTTATGGGTGGGATCAGCGAGCAGGTGAGCGGAGGCGAGATTCGAATTAACCTTACTGTTCAGATGATTTCAACAGGATTGAAGCGAATCCCCTAAGATTGTATATTACTTCCAACCTTCCACCCCGCATGAGTGCGGGCATATCCAATTATAAACCCCTGGCACAGTTTGTTTCCCAAAGAAGAGGCGGAGTGTTTGATTATGAAAAAGTCGGAGTTTCAGGATCGGCAAATTCGAACAGGACTGACGAAGCTCAATTTCAGAAGGCGAGTCTTGCTTTGCATCGGCCTTGTCGTACTCTTCAGCCTCATTCTGCAGGCGGCCGGATTCATCTCTGTAGACCGGCTCATGGGTTCAACGGTCACAGCGCAGGAAGAAAGTGCCAAGGGTAAAACCGGCAAAAAGATAAGTCCTGAGGCACTCAAGCAGATCGAATCACTCGCTGATGAAAAGAGGTCGCGGACACCTTCCCAGCAGAAGATCGATTCCCGGCTTCTTTACACGATCAAAATGGAACGCGGACAAGCCATCGCGGATGGTATTCAGACCCTGGAAACCGGTCTTGCCGCGGACGAAGACGGGTTTATAGAAGTGGACATTACCGCAAACATTGATGAGGCGCTGCTGAAGCGCTTGGAGAAGATCAAGTCTGAGATCATAAGCGTCTATCCGCAATACAGAAGTATCAGGGCGCGGATGCCGATCGGTGAAATCGAGGCGGTTGCTTCGATGGATCAAGTGATCTTCATTCAACCGAAGTTGGAAGCGACGACCAATGGAATCGATAATGGAGCA
>JAHEEZ010000135.1 GCA_024640445.1 Acidobacteriota bacterium
ACGCCTGCCCAATTCCTTTATGGTCCGCGACCAGCAGAAACGCCGGAGCGAACATTACGCCCGGATGGACCTCTTTCAAAGCCGCCATCTTCGTCCTGTAAACCTTCTCGAAATCCGGAATCCTCTCGAGAAACGCGCCAAGCTTTTCGTAATCTTCCGGATACCTGGTCAGAGCGTTGTTGAGTTTCGCTGCGGTGAGCCCGAACCTGGAGACATATTCCTTAAGGCCAGGGCTCGCCCGGTCGAAGTAGAGCGTCTGAAGTATTCCTTCATTGTCGCCCGTTTCAGAGAACTTCGATTTGGCTTCCAGAAAGTTCTTGATGTCGGCGGTCACGACCTGCGCCTCGCCCGGGTCAACCGGGAACGAGGGTTGTGACAGTGCCGCTGCCGGGAGGAGAAGGGTCAGGATCAGAATGGTCTTAAGGTGGAGTTTCATAGTCTTATGTTCTTTCGAAATTGGTCGAGGAGGACTGGATCGATCAAGTCGGCCGGTAAGGCCGGACTCGTATCCCCGATATCCAAAATAATCCGCGTTATTCCCGCGCGGCACTTCATTTCCCAACTCCTAACGAGTCTTCGCAGCCAATGGTTCATTTTTCGCTAATTTTTATTTCGGAACTATTTGCCGGGAAGTCTGCTCCGTTCTTGCTTGTGCCGCTTCAGCCGTTCTATTCTTAGTCACCGATAAATTCACACCCGTGCGGGTCTGACAGGGCAGGGCCGCATAGTTCATCATTCCTGAAATCTTAAGGTGTCACTATGTTCTCAAAACCATTTGCCTCATTGCTGATAGTGTTGCTGCTCGCCCCTCTTACACTTGCTCAATCATCAACTGGCGCTTCCGGACAGGAAACCGTTCGAAAGTCCGTCGAATATCCGACCCGCTCGATCCGCCGCGACGTGCCGATCACTAATTCGATAGCGAAAGCGATGAAGGCGGGCACCCGGGACTTTTCCGGAAGACCGGGTCCGAATTACTGGCAGATCAAGACCGATTACACGATTTCCGCGAAGCTTCTGCCGGAAACCCAGACCATATGGGGGGTTGAAAAGATCGTCCTTCAAAACAACAGCCCGGATGATTTGAAAACGTTGGTTTTCCGCCTGGACCATAACATTTTCCGGGGCCTTGTCCCGCGCGGATTTTCCGTTCCCGCGGAGAACACTGAGGGTATGGTTGTGACGAAGATCCTGGTCGATGGTAAGAGCGTCGATCTTGCGCCGATGCAGCCACCAAGGAGCAGGCAGGGTGAAGGAAGTCCGGGTCCGGGAGCGTATGGACTGGATCAGACGGTCGCCCAATTGGTTCTGGCAACGCCGGTGAAGGCGGGTTCAAAAGCGGTTATCGAGGTCGAATGGAACACAAAGCTTCCGGGCGGACCGAACGGACGCGCTCACAGGATGACCCAGCGTTGGGAAGACCGTCTTTTCCAGCCGACGCAGTGGTATCCGAGACTCGCTTCCTATGACGACATGGTCGGCTGGGACTCGCAGCTGTACCTTGGTCCGGCTGAATTCCATAACAACTTCGGCCGCTTTGATGTGAAGATCGAAGTGCCGGGCGGATGGATCGTATCGGGTACGGGCGTCCTCCAGAATCCCAAAGAGGTTCTCACGCAGACAGCGATCGACCGGCTTTCAAAAGTGCTTGGATCGGACGCGGAGGTCACCATCGTAGGAGAAGACGAGCGTGGACCGGGCAAAGCTACCGCGGCGGGCGGCAGTCTGGTCTGGCACATGGTCGCTGACAACGTTAATGACTTCGCCTGGGCTGCCTCCGATGAATTCGTTTGGAAAGCTACCCGCGCGACGATCCCGGGCAAAGGCCCGATCCCGATCAACATGCTCTATCTTCCCGAGAGAGCAAGATTCTTTGAAAGGGCCGGGGCGATCAGCCGGCACGCGCTGGAATTCTATTCCGCTCTTTGGGCGCCTTACCCGTTTCCGCAGCTGACTTTGCAGGACGGCCCGAGCGCGGGAATGGAATACCCGATGGTCATCAATTCAAACCAGGGCGCTGCGGATCACGAGACTGGACACCAGTGGTGGCCGATGATGGTCGGCAATAACGAAACGCGGTACGGCTGGATGGACGAGGGATTCAATCAGTATATGAACATCCTTTCCCGTGCGGATGCGGATGGAAAGGAGCCCGTGCTCGACAATGTAGGGCAGATCTACGGCAGGATAAGCGGAAGCGAAGACGAGCCGCCGATGATGTGGAATGCCAATTATGCGGGTGAATTGTACGGTTTCCAGACCTACGGCAAGACGCCGATGATGCTATCGATGCTGGGCGGGGTCGTCGGAGACAAAGAGGTCCAGAAAGCGATGAGTGATTACACGGAAACCTGGGCGTTCAGGCATCCTTCGCCGTGGGACTATATGTTCTTTATGGAAAACGCGCTCGGACGCGACCTCGGCTGGTTCTGGTATTACTGGCTGTTCACGACGGATTCGGTTGACGGCTCGATCAGGAGCGTGGTGGCAAAGAAGGGAAAGACGGTGGTCACCGTGCACGAAGCGGGTGAGATGCCTTCTCCGGTCGTTCTGAGAGTGGAGTTCGAGCCCGAAAAGTCTGCTCAGAAGCCCATTCCGAACGCGAAGATGGTGGATGACGACACGGCTGTCTTCACCTTCCCTGTGGATGTATGGTTTGACGGCAGGCGGGACTTCGAGGCGGAACTGGAACTCGGAAAACGCAGGATAAAGAAGATCACTCTTGATCCCTACGGACGATTTCCCGACAAGGACCCGAAGGACAATGTGTGGCCGGCGGGTATGCAATAGGGACCCGTGCGGCACACTTCGAGTGAGACCCAACTTGAAGGAAACTATATGAACAGATCATTAATTGCACGGAATTCAGCTGCAGGCGTGATTGCGAGCCTTGCCCTCTTCACAGTCATGGCGACCGGTTTTTCAGTGACCGCTTTCGGTCAGGAGGCGAGATCATCCGAACTGTTCAAGACAATGAAGGCGATGGACGCCCGCTTGTTCGGCGAGGGATTCAACCAATGCAATATCGAGGTATTCAAAGAACTTCTGAGCGGCAAGGTTGAGTTCTTTCACGATGTCAGCGGGGTGTCGGAATCGAAGGATCAGTTCATCGAGGTGATAAGGATCGGGCTTTGCAAAGACGGGAAGCCCGTTGTCAAACGCATTCTGGACGAGGATTCGGTCGAGGTCTTTTCGATGAGGTCGGACGGAAAACTGTACGGCGCCATCCAGAGCGGGGTCCATTACTTTGGCGACCAGGGTCAGGCAAGGTTCATACACCTATGGCTCCTCGAAGGCGGAGAGTGGAGACTCGCCCGAGTACTCAGCTTTGATCACAAGGAGATCGTGAAGGAATAGGGGCTTTCGGAACTTAGATCAGTGCAGTTCATTGGGCAGGAATCCGATAATGAAATTGGGTTAACTGGGGTTCATTCGAAACCGGATGAGCCCCTTCGTTTTGTCCCACGCCGAACGTTTCGGGCTGCGATGACGTAGATTCCCCTATGAGTACTTCGATCATGAATGAGAAGAAGAAATTTGGCGCGGGATGGATGGCGCTGCTGGTGTTGGCACTCCTTTTTGCGATCGTTTTCTTTCTCGTCGCGGGGCTCCCGTATCTGCTGCCGGGATCGGAAAGGATCAAAGGATTCTCTGGACGCGAACCGTGGATCATAGCGCATATCCTTGGCGGCACGGTGGCTATCCTCATCGGTCCGTTCCAGATCTGGCTCGGGATCTCACGCCGCAAGCTGAAGCTGCATAGGAAGCTCGGATACGGTTACCTCGGTGCGATCGCGATCGGCGCAACGGCGGCTTTCTATCTTGCGGTCACCACGCTGAACGGCTGGATGTTCGGGATGGGGCTCGGCGGACTCGGCGTCGCCTGGGTGGTGACGACCAGCCTGGCGTACATAGCGGTCCGAAAACACGACTATCTTCAGCATCAGGAATGGATGATACGCAGCTACGTTGTCACATTCGGATTCGTGTTCTTCCGCATTTTTGTGGCCGCCACAAGCATTATGGAGATCGGCGACATCCGGGAACGACTGACGGTTGCGAGCTGGATCTGCTGGGCGTTTCCCCTGCTTGTTGCCGAGGCCGTTATCCAGGGAAGGAAGATCTTGCGCCGGTAGTGAACAGTTCAGATCGAGCGAGCCGCTTACCTGCTCCCGTGAAGTTTGAATCATAGGAAGAGGGAAGGTCTTAGGGAATCCCGACTCCGTCAGCCCGGACCGTTCCGAGCTCTTCAGACGCGGCCGTCAGGGACCGCTTCCATCGCCTGATTCGCCCGGATTTCCGGTTTCATAACACACTTTTTATTATCCTGTCATATCCATTTTCTTGACTAGTCCAGCGTTCGCAAATATATTAGGCGACACTTTCTTTTAGATTTCTGCAAAGAAAAGCGCGAGCGCGCCCGTCCCCAGATGCAGCGGCGGCACGGAGTTCTCGCTGTTCCGGCATCCCTGATACTAACTGGCAGACCGTCAGTATCGCGTCACCGCCGCATCCGCGGCAAGGGGAGAATAGGTTATGAAGATATGGATTGGTATTACCCTCGTTGTTCTTTTGATTACGGGCACAGCGTTTGGTCAGTGCAGCGACGCTGACAAAAAGGCTTTGGAGGCCTTCGATCACACGTGGACCAAGGCGATACAGGGTGGAGACAAGGGGGCATTGGAGAAAATTCTCGCAGACGATTATAGGGCCGTTCCGGGGATGGGCGACAAAGAACAGAATATAAGTGAGTGGATGGCGAACTATGAAAGAAACAGGGCGAATCCTTCGGATGCCAACCCACCTGTTGCAGACAGGTACATGATCGCTTGTTCCAAGAACCTCGCGACGATAACTCACCGGAATATTTTCACCTCAAATGACGGTCCAGGGGGACGGGAAAGAACGAACTGGTCCCGCAGCATTCATTTCCTGGAGAAACGTGGTGGAAATTGGCAGGTCGTCAGTACGCTGGGCCACGCAATGGATGACGCGATGATGATCTATTATTTGGACCAGGACTGGACAGAGGCGAACGTCAAACGCGACAAGGCGTGGTTTGAAAAGAATTTTGCCGATGATTTCTCCAGCGTCAGCAGTACGGACGGGAAGACCTTTGACAAAGCTTCGGACATCGAAGACACGATGAACTCAAAAGGTACGGTCGAAATGGCAGAATCGACAAACCTGGACATAAAGGTTGACCGCAATATGGGGGTTGTCACCGGGATCTATCACTGGAAAGGAACGGACGAGAATGGAAAGTCCGTCGAAAACAGGGTCCGCTATACTGACACATACATTAAGCGTGATGGACGTTGGCAAGTCTGGGCGACGATATCTGTTCCGATCAAAGAAAATTAGAAGACATCACTCAACAAGCGAAATACTTGGGGCAGGTCGTGGTCACCTGCCCATTTCTTTTGGTCTAAAGCAGGGCGGGCGTGCTCTAAACGGATCCGATAGGCGCGTCGCAGTCTCTCAACTACCTGACAAAATTCCCCCTGCTATTTCCTTATTTCCAAACCTGATGCAATTGTAGAATAGAAGACGAGACAGCCCGGCGCGAAGATGTTTGTCGGGCTCCTGGACACTTTGATGGGTACGAAAAATGCCGTTTGATTCGAAGAAGACTAATGAAAAGATATCTGGGGACAGAGATTCTGAACTCGCCGATCTGACCGATCTGGATGAAGAGGGGAAGCGCGGCGGAATCCGCTGCCCGCTTTGCCGATGGGTGCCGGCACGATCAAGCCGCTGGGTCTGCTCTGAAGCCGGTCCGCCGGAAAACTATCCCGACGGCTGCGGCGCGGTATGGAACACCTTCGATACAAGAGGAAAATGTCCGGGCTGCGGTCACCATTGGCGCTGGACCGCATGCCCCGCCTGCAGGAAGATGTCGCCCCACGAAGACTGGTACTTCGAAGAATGATCCGAGTCGTTTCAGACTCGGGTCCTCACTCCTTGCCATTCAGAAGAACAGGTTCCCCGAAGCCGAGGTCCTTCATCCTTCCAAGCTGTGTTTTCGCGTCGCCAACCACCAGCCAGATCATTTTGGCGGGATCGAGATACTTGTTCGAGAGCGCTTTGATCCGGTCGATTGTCATCTCCTTCACCACCGTTTCTCGTTTCTTGACGTAGTCGTATTCCCAGCCGTACGTGCTGATGTTTTCCAGCATGTTCAGCTTGGCTCCCGCGGTTTCGAACGCGCGGGCGTTGCTCTTGATCAGAAAACCCTTTGTCGTGGCAAGGTCGGCGTCGGAAAAAGTGGACGGATATTTCGCAAGAATTTCTTTCACCGCTTCAAGCGATTCCAGCGTAACGTTAGTTCGAACGCCGCTGGCGATGGTGAATGCCCCGTCGTCCTTTGAGCCGCTGAAGTTCGAAGATATTCCGTAAGTGTAGCCCTTTCCTTCCCTTAGCGTCTGCGTGAGTCTCGACGCGAAACCGCCTCCGCCAAGAATGTAATTGGTTACGGTCGCAGGGTAGTAATCGGCATCCGTCGCCGCAAGCGCAGGATAACCGATCCTCAGGACGGACTGTTTGGCATCGGGGATGTCGTAGAAATAGACCTTCGCTCCCTTCGGCGGCGCCGGGTTCTTCAACGCCGGAATCTCGACCTTCTTCGCTTTCCACCCGGAAGCCAGGCCGGTCAGAGGTTTCAAGATCGAGCCCTTATCCAGCGCCCCGACAACGTGCATACGCACCACGGAAGGCGAAATGTTCTTCGCGTAGAAGGCCTTTAGATCATCGAGTGTTATCGATGCAACCGATTCAACCGTCCCGAGAACGCTTTTCGAACGGATGTCGTCCTTCCCGTAAAGAAGCTCGCCAAATTCAAGCGCGGCCACCGCGTTCGGATTCGCCTGAAGCTGCCGAATGCGGTTTATGGTGCTTTGTTTGATCAGATCGAATTCCTTCGCGTCCCAACGAGGTTCGAGCAAGATCTCCTCGGCCAAAGCGACGGTCGCCGGATAGTTCCGCGACAGCGTGTTGCCAGAGACGCGTATGCTTTCGCCGTCGGCGGAAACATCTATTGAAGCGCCGAGTTGCTGGATCGCATCCTCGAGTTCCTCAGGCGTCTTGTTCTTCGTACCCTGAGTCATCATTTCCGCCATCATGTTCGCGACTCCGACCTTGTCCATCGAATCGAGAAGCTTTCCGCCGTCGATGACCATGTTGAACTGAACAAGCGGGACTTCACGGTTCTCAATGCCGTAGATCTTCATTCCGTTAGATAATTTGTCTTCCCATATCTTGGGTACGACAACCTCCGGCGCCTCGCCGTACGGAGGTTCCACAGTGCGGTCGAATTTGGACGGAGTTCGTTCGTACTCGGCCTGCTTCGAGGCGTCAAAGCTTTCTTCCGCCCCCTGAACGATCTTTTCCTCAACAACTTCAGCCTTCGACGAACCCGCGAGCGCAAGTTCCCCTTGTCCCTTTGGCACAAAGCTGGTTGCGATGAACGGTTTGTCCTTGATGTATTTCTTGTAAACACGCATCACGTCGGCCGTGGAAACCGCGAGAATGTTCTGGATGTCCTTCGCAACAAAGCCCGGGTCGCCGGCGAATATGTTGTACTGGGCGAGTTGGAATCCTTTTCCAAGAACACTCGACAGACCGTTGTAGAAGGAAGTCTCCTGACCGGCCTTAATGCGGTTCAGATCCTTCTCGGAGATGCCGTCCTTTTCGAACTTCGCAAATGCCTCGTTCACCGCGGCGGCGGCCTCATCAAGGTCCTTGTCCGCAAACGTTCGGACCCGCAGACGAAGTTCACCGGCAAGCTCGTCGCCGTTGTTGAACATTAAAACGTTGGGTGCGACCTTCTTCTCTTCAACCAAAACTTTGTAAAACGGCGCCTTTTTCCCCGAAGTCAGGTATTCCGAAAGAACGTCCAGGGCGTATGAATCGGCGCTGAACTGTTCGACAGTGGGCCACACCATGTTCAGCTCAGGAACGCGCGCGAAATTATCCTCGTGGAAGATCCTGACCGTCTTCGTCACCTTACCCGGCCTCTTGACCATCGGCTTCACGTCCTCGCCCCGCTTGATCTCGTCAAAATACTTTTTGACCCATTGCTTCGCCTGGACCGGATCAAAGTCGCCGGCGACAACCAGCGTCACATTGTTCGGCACGTACCATCGGCGGAAGAATTCCTTTACGTCGGCAAGCTGAGCGTTCTGGAGATCGTCGAGAGAACCGATCACCTGCCAGTTGTACGGGTGGTCTTCCGGGTAGAGCTGTTTGTCGATGACATACGACGTATTTCCGTATGGCTGATTGTCATAGCTTTGACGTTTCTCGTTCTTTACGACCTGCTTTTCCTTTGCGAGCACCGGATCGGTGACCGTGTTGATGAACCACCCGAGCTTGTCGGCTTCCGCCCAAAGCATCTTTTCCAGTGCGTCTTTGGGAACGGTCTGGAAATAGTTCGTTCGGTCGCGCGACGTCGAACCGTTCGCGCCGGAGCCGCCGATACGGGCGCTTAGCTTGTCGAGCCCGCCCTTACCGAGATTCTCGGATTCAAGAAAAAGAAGATGTTCGAACAGATGCGCGAATCCCGTGCGTCCCGCCTTTTCGCGCGCCGATCCCACGTGCGCCGTCAATGCGACAGCGACCACCGGATCCGACCGGTCTATGTGAAAGATCACTTCGAGGCCGTTATCGAGTGTGAATTTTTCAAAGTCGATCCTGAGTTCCGGCTGCGCGGGCTTCGTCTGAGCGGCCGCAGGGATCGTAAACAGGAAGCTGGAGATAAGGACAAGCGCGAAGAAATAGCGTACGTTTTTCATAATTCCAATGTCTTGAAAGGGTGTGTTACGGATGTCAATTCTAACAGGAAGGGTTTACGGAGCGCGAGAGGAGAAGGTTTTCGGACGGCAGGTTGTCTCTTTGCGCCTTAGCGGGAACCCTTGTTCGTTAATTGTGAATCGTGAATCGTGAATGGCGGAAACGCGACCGTCAGGGAGCGTGCCCGTGTGTGAGGCGTGAACCGTGAATGGAGGGCTCGATTCCTTGCCGTTCTGCTCGTTTGCGAATTCGGGTTTCTCTTCTTTGCGCTTTTGCGACTTGGCGGGAACCCCTTCGTGAACGCTGGATGGTGATTGGAATGATAAGAGTTACCGCAAAGACACCAAGCTGTAAAAAGATAGGTACGTATTTCAGATTTCAAATTTCAGATTACAAAGGAGACAGCGGGAGAACGAGGGAAGCCCTCTTCTTCTTTGCGCCTTAGCGTCTTTGCGGTAGTCTCCCTTTCCCCTGACCGAAAGAGAGTTCCCGCAAAGACGCCAAGCCGCAAAGGAAGAACGCAAAGGAAGCTAAGGAAAGCAGAAACAGCTTCAATTCTTCCGTCTCATCTCCGTTCCCGCAAAGCTCAATCTGTCGACCTTGCCTGTG
>JAHEEZ010000136.1 GCA_024640445.1 Acidobacteriota bacterium
GCGGTAACTTTCTTCAAGAAATATGGAAAGGAATATGAGTTCGACTGGCTGATGATCGCAGCACAGGCGTTTCAGGAATCCGGCATCGATCAAAGCCGCAGAAGCCCGGCGGGAGCGGTCGGAGTTATGCAGATCAAGCCGAGCACCGCGGCGGATCCTTCGGTAAACATCAAAAATGTGGAGGGCGATATCGAAAGTAACATTCACGCGGGGGTCAAGTACCTGGATTTCATTATGGACAGGTATTTCAAAGACGCTGAAATGAATGAAATCAACCGAGGCCTCTTTGCATTTGCCTCGTACAATGCCGGTCCGGCGAGAATCGCGAAATTGCGAAAAACGGCCGAATCGGAGGGCCTGGACCCGAATCTCTGGTTCAACAACGTAGAGCTGATAGCGGCCCGCGAAATAGGCGCGGAAACGGTGACATACGTTAGCAACATCTACAAGTACTTTATCGCTTACGAGATCGTTGCCGAGGATATGGGGCCAAAAAGGAAATCGTGACTGGTTCCGGAAAGATATTGAGAAATTGATTTGAACAATACAAGGGAAGTAAATAATCAGGAGACATTAATGAATTCAACGAAATACTTAACAGCAGCCTCGGGGGCGTTTTTGCTTGTGGCAATCCTTTTTTCCGCAAACTCCGTATTTGCGCAGGAGCAGGAAGTAACCACCGCGACCCCGCAGATCGAGTCTGCCGATAGTGTTAAGCCCGAGGTCTCAGAAACCTCTACCGAGGTCAGCCGGGACGAGATTCCTGCAAAGACTGAATCTGAAAACGCGGCTAAGGTGGCTCTGCTCGAAAAGACAGAACTTCCGGCCCGCGAACAGAGCGCCGTGGTCCTCGACTACGGTAAGGACGTCAGGTTCGGGAAACGAATCTCTGTCGGAGCTAAAGACGACGCACCTGTTGGTACAACCAGGCAGGTAACCGACGACAAAGATTGGCATTTCGCATTTACACCCTATCTCTTTGCGGCGGGAATGAGCGGCACGGTTGGCGCCCGCGGTGTGACCGGTGATCTGGACCTTAGCTTCGGCGACATATTCAAGAGCCTGGATATCGGACTAATGGGAACGTTAGAGGCCAGAAGGAAGAAGATAGTTTTTTTGAACGACCTTCTGTGGATCAAGCTCAGCAAGAAATTCGATGGTCCACTTAACCTCTATGATGAGGTGAAACTCGGTAGTAATGTCTTCATGTGGAACCCAATGGTCGGCTACAGGGTTTACGAGGGCAAAGCCGGATCATTCGATGTGCTTGGCGGCATCCGTCTGATGAGTTTGGAGAATAATCTTGACTTCAGGAACGGGGGCCTTTTGCCTGACATTTCGGTTTCGTCGCGAAAAACCTTCGCGACACCGGTGGGCGGCGGCCGCGGCCTGCTGAATCTCTCTCCCAAGTTCTTCTTGTCGACAGAATTCGACCTCGGCGGAGGGCTTGGCGCTGACTTCACCGGTCAGTTCTACGGAGGAGTAGGTTACAGAGTGAAACCCAAGATCGCGCTCGTAGGCGGATATCGATACCTTAAGACGAACTACGACGACGACAACGGTTTCATTTTTGACACCAGTATGAGTGGTTTGCTATTCGGCGCCAGATTCGATTTCTAAACAGTGCATGCCAATGGTGGCTTGAATGAGAGCCGCTGATCTACGCGGCTCTCACAATTGAGACTTGATGATGAGAAGAATTATGTTCGCAAAGATACGCAGATCGATGTTTTTCCTTTTGGTAATGGCGCTGCTTTTGCCGGGAATGAGTTTTCCGGCTGCCGCTCAGTCTGAAGAAGCCCAAACGGTAGAGGCGCAGATGGGAGTTTATGTCCCGCCGCCTTATCCGCGGACATATGAGATCAAGACCGGCGGCGTGGTCACGATCTACCCGCCGCAGATAGATAGTTGGGACAATCAGACAAAGATGGTCGCTTACTTTGCGGTCGCTTTCGAGCCCAAAGCCGGAAGCGAACTAGTGTTCGGATCCGCGAAGCTCGAGGCCGAAACCGAAGTTTCGATCGACACCAGGGTGGTGCGATTCAGCAACTACAAGATCTTAGAGGTCAATTTCCCGTCGCTGTCCAGGGATGATGTGCGAGATCTGACAAGCGGACTTCAGTCGGAACTGCCGGAAGCTGATCGAAAGATCTCGCTTGATACCGTGTTGGCTGCGGTGGATAGAAGCAGCCTTATCCCCAAGGCTGAAACCGGCGCGGAACTGAAGGCTGATCCTCCGATGGTATTCCACAGTTCGACTCCAGCGGTTTTGGTCGGTTTTGACGGCGAACCTACATGGAGCCCCATCAAGGACGTCGATCTGAAGTTTGCGGTTAACACGAACTGGGACGTGTTTCAGGATACGGTCTCAAACGTCTTCTATCTTCGGATTGAAGAGAACTGGCTGTCTTCTGCGGATCTCAATACGGGTTGGAAACCCGCCGGCAATCTTCCGTCGAGCTTTTCCAGGCTCCCGGCGGATGACAACTGGAAAGATGTTAAGGCGAATATTCCGGGAAAGAAGCTGTCGGCAAACAAGACTCCAAAGGTATTCGTCTCGAACATTCCGTCTGAACTCATCCTTGTGGACGGTTCGCCGAAATACCAGGCCGTTGCCGGTACATCGCTTCTTTGGCTAAGCAACACCGAGAATGATGTTTTCCGAAATGGAGCGAAGGGTGAATTCTATTATCTCGTGGCCGGAAGATGGTTCTCGGCACCGAGTCTTGACGGGCCCTGGACCTTCGCAACACCGACGCTTCCGGAAGACTTCAAGAAGATTCCGCTCGAGCATCCGCGTTCCCGCGTACTCGCGTCGGTTCCCGGCACTCGGCAGGCGACTGAAGCGATACTGCAGGCGAGCATTCCCCGCACCGCAAGGGTTGACAAGAACGAGCTGAAGGCCCCGGAAGTCGCGTTTCAGGGCGATCCGACGTTTCAGGCGATAGCGGGTACCGAGCTGTCAAGGGCAGTGAACACGGACAAGGACATTATCAAGTTCGGTGACAATTACTACATGTGCTATCAGGCAGTTTGGTTCATATCCAAAAGCGCCAACGGGCCTTGGTCTGTGGCGACAGACATTCCCGCCGAGATATACACAATTCCGACGAGTTCGCCGTCGCATCACGTGACCTACGTGACTGTGAAGGAAGAGAGCAAATCGAGTAACTGGGTCGTCTATTCGTATTACCCGGGCTACACCGGAATGATGATCGGATACGGATGCGTCGTCTGGGGAACCGGCTGGTACTATCCGCCCTACTTTTACTACGGTGGGTATTACCCGGTCTATTATCCCTACTACAGGACCTATGGCTACTCAGCCTGGTACAACCCTTATACAGGCACATACGGGCGCGGGATGTCTGTTTACGGCCCATACGGCGGAGCCGGTTTCGGCGCCGTCTATAACCCGTATACAGGGACATATGCCCGCGGCGGAAGCGTTTATGGGCCCTACGGTTCAAGGACGTTTGCGCAGGCATACAATCCTCGAACCGGCACATACGCCCAGACCCGCCAGGGAAACAACGTCTACGGCAGCTGGGGTTCGAGTTATGTCCAGCGTGGCGACGCATGGGCCCAGACGGGCCGCGTGACGAACAGGCAGACCGGTACAACGACCGGCGGGGCCCGGACAGGCGGCGGCGGAGCAGTGGTCGGGCGTTCGGGCGACAACGGAAGGGGAGCGGTAGGCAGGACCGGAAGCGGCGACATATATGCGGGACGCGACGGAAACGTATTCCGAAGAACAGATGGCGGTTGGCAGAAGTATGAGGGGGGAAGCTGGAACCCCGCGGGAACTCCCGGAAATCGAGGACAAAACCGGAGCCGTCCTGCTTCCAACGTGGACAGATCGACCTATGACTATCTGAACAGGGAGCGCAACGTAAGGACAGAAGGGAACAGGAGAACCCGGGACGCGACAAATTACCGTTCTAACATGGGCGGAAGGTCCTCTGCGGGAAGTTACAGACGCCCCTCGACACCGGTTCGGAGGGGAAGAAGAAACTGACGAGACTTGAGCATCTTAGACGGGCCGTCTGACGGCGGTCCGTTGTTTTTTGTTTCTGCCGTACTTTTCGAAAATGTCGTGTGGCAGACGGGCAATGCGGGAGGAGGTCGCCCGGTAACGATTGGCGGTATGATCGTCTTTTATCTATGGCTCTGTTCGAACTTCTTTGTGTGGTAAAAGCTCCGCCGTCTGTGAGCCGGGCCTGTCAAAACTATCAGTTCAAAAGATTCCCCAAATAGCTTAGCTTTTATCTGGACAGCTCCGGCATTCCTGCCGGGAGTTGCCTGGCACGCCGCCATCAAAGACGTACGGGCGGTTTAGGTGATTCAGCAAAATTACATTTTGAAATACTAGTAAGAGGTCAAATTGATGATAAAACAAGTTTTCGGATCCTTGATCCTTTTCGCATTCGTCGGGTTGATAAGCTCAGACGCTTTTGGGCAGGTGCGAGGTCAATACACTCCCGGAATGACCGCCACAAACTCGGGAACCATGGCCGACCCAGGTTTCACTTACGCGAATTTTCTTCAGTACTATTCCTTCAGCAAATTCAGGGGGCCGGATGGCGCTACGATCACGGCTGCACCCGGCAGCGGTTTCTCGTTGCTGGTCGACCACAACATTGTGCAATGGGTAAGCGAAAAGAAGTTTCTGGGTGGAAATTTTGCAGTCGCCGCGGATATCCCTATCGCCAATAGCTCACTTAGCCTCGCGGCACTGGGTGTTTCCGGCGGCGGTGCCGGTATTGCAGACCTGTACATTCAGCCGGTGACGTTGGGTTGGAAGACGAAGAGAATGGACGCCCAGGTCGCGTATGGCTTCGTCATTCCCGTCGGCAGATATTCCGATGGCGCATCGGATAACGTTGGCACCGGGTACTGGGGCCATCAAATTTCGTCCGGCCAGACATTTTACCTGACCAAGAACAAGGCGACCGCAGTATCAGCCTACGAGAATTACGAGTTCCACTCCAAGCAAAGGGACACGGACATACGTCCCGGGCAGACCTTCAACCTTGATTATTCGGTGACTCAGTTAGTGCCGCTTAAGAAGGATATGAGCTCGATACTTCAAGTAGGATTCGTCGGATACGAACAGATACAGACTACGGACAATACAGGCGCGGTATTCGATCCCGACATCGCATCGAGAACACACTATAGAGTGAATGCGGCAGGGTTTGCCACGAACCTCATTCTTCCCGCCAAGAAAGTGCTTCTCGGATTTAAGTATTATAAGGAGTTCGGAAATAGATCGACCGTAGAAGGTTATTCGGTGCAGTTCAACGGGGCGATAACATTTTGACGAAATCGCACCTGATTGTGCTCAGAAGATCGTTGCGGACTTAGATCAAAAGGGGATAACGGTTGATTATGAAATACGAGAGTCTGATTGTTAGATCATTTGCAATTGCAGTCCTGTGCCTGTTCTCTGGTCTATTGGTTTCGGGCCAAACGGTAAAGTACAACTATCTGCCCGGTACGGATTTCACAAAGTTCAAGACCTACAAATGGGTAAAGGTTCCGGACCGCGAATATCCGCAAACCATACTCGACAAGCAGATAAAGGACTCTATCGACTCGCAGTTGAAAGAAAAGGGCTTGGGTGTGGTCGAAGAGGGTGACGCGGACTTGTTTGTCACTTACCAGGTTTCGATCGACAAGCAGACCTCATGGTCTGCGTACGGTACAGGATGGCGGGTCGGGATGAGGAGTGCGACGGGGAGAAGTTACACGATCAACATCGGGACCCTGGTTCTGGACTTCTACGATGTAGCGGCCAAGCAGCAGGTGTGGACCGGAAGCGCCACAAAACAGCTGGATCCGAGCAAGGACCCTGAAAAGAACCGGAAGAATCTCAACAAAGCGATGGCAAAGCTGCTGAAGAACTTTCCTCCGAAGGTCAAGAAGTGAGTGCGTCCGATCTGGCTGGGGTAGTAGCGTGGACGAGTCAGTGGTATCCGTTTGTGTGACCGACCGCTGGGCTCACGTGTAGCAGTGTGCGACTGATTGACCTTGTTGGCGCCGTTTTCTACAATTGGGACATGAGCAAATCGCGCATAGTCCTTGTCGATGACCACCGTATACTGCTCGACGCTCTCAAGACGCTGATCGAACCGGAATTTGAGGTCGTGGGCGTGTTTGAAGAGGCGCACTCGCTGCTTGATTGCGTTTCTGACCTGCGTCCGGATGTCGTTGTGCTCGACATTGGGATCCCCGGTATGAACGGACTCACCGCTGCTCGTTACCTGAAGAAACAGATTCCTGAAACCAAGATAGTCTTTCTCACTGCATACCCTGACCGCGATGCCGCCTCAGAGGCTTTCAAGATAGGGGCTTCAGGCTATGTCCTGAAGAGCTCAGCCGGCTCGGATCTGATCAAGGCGCTCAGGGAAGTACTCCACGGAGGTTACTTTGCCTCTGCGGCTCTGACCGAGGGGATGATCGGGTCATTCGTCCAGGAATTCAAGCGGATGGAAGAAAAGGAAAGGCTCACTCCAAGGCAGAAAGAGGTCCTCGGACTACTGACCCGCGGTATGTCGATGAAGGAGGTGGCGACTGAGCTTGACATTACCCCGCGTACCGTTGCTTTCCATAAATACACGATCATGGAGCAGCACGAGATCACATCAAATGCTGAACTTATCAGTTTCGCTCTGGAAAATCTCCCGCATGCCTGATGATTCCTGACCTCTCAGACTGATTTTCTCACTCAATTGTCTCCAATTAACTGCTTCCCACGTCCTTAAATCGCGATCGGACAATCCAGACATCTGTGCTGTCAATTCTGACAGTTCCTTTCTTGAGGTATCTGACTAGACTAAGTACACAATCATTGGGATCAGCGCCTCTCCAATGAGGCTGTGTCCCGGTTGAGGTATTGATGACAGATGCTGAGCGAATCAAAACGTAATGAAAAGCTGAAGGTCCTGATCGCGGAGGACAATGAAGCGATGAGGCATGAGATAGAGCGTTTTTTGGCTCCTTCTTGTGAGATAGTCGCGTCTGTTGGCAACGGTTTGGAATTGATCGAAGCAGAGGCGAGATCGTCTGCAGAGGTAGGTATCATAGACTTCTCAATGCCGGTAATGGGCGGCATCGAGGCTTCCAGGATATTGAAAGCCCGCGGTTCGGAACTGATTCTGATCATGCTGACTGTTTTTGAAGATTCGTCTTATGTAAAGGCGGCTTTCGACTCGGGTGTATCCGGATACGTTGTCAAACGATTGATGGCAAAGGATCTGCCTTCGGCTCTCAGCGAGGCAAGCGAGGGTAGGGCATTCGTTTCGGACTGCTGCAACTGGGAAGCGGAATAGGTGCCGGATAAGTATTGGGTTCACCTTGTGCACGCAGTTCGTGCTCTCAGATGTCTGAAGAATCGTCCCCCGAAACACATAGCAGACTTAAAGGTGATAAGTCATAGGTCTGCCCTGATTTGAGTGATATGCTTTTCCCCTCGGCTCGCCAGGTTCAGGGTGCGATCGAGGGGTCTTTGGATTTTGGCCCCTTGTTTGATAGGTTGGTTCTTGTACGCAATATTACCGCGCGCTTGTAGGTGCGAAGATGAAATGATCCTGCAGGATCTTCGGGGAGAATTACGATGATGAACAGATGGAAGACAGTGTTTTTTGCGGCATTGATCGTGGGAACGGTTGCGATATTTGCCGGGGCTTGTGGCTCTGGAACGGCAAATTCGAATTCCTCAGATCAGCAAAACGCGGATGCGAATGAGAACGCGAACGAGACGGCGGAGACTTTTACAAACGAGCAGCTCGATAATTTGCTTGCGCCGATAGCTTTATATCCAGATCCGCTTTTGGCCCAGATGCTTCCGGCGGCGACTTTCCCGGATGACGTCGACGTCGCCGCAAAGTACGTTAAATCTAATGGCAATAAGGGAATAGATGATCAGGAGTGGCCCGTTTCGGTCAAGTCCATCGCGTACTATCCGGAGGCGCTGTATAAGATGTCAGACGATCCGGATTGGACGACGACACTTGGACAAGCCTATGCTTTGCAGCCGACTGACGTGCTCGACTCCATTCAGCGCCTCCGTGGCAAGGCGAAGGAATCAGGAGTGCTTGCTTCGACAATAGAACAGGAAGTTGTCATGGACGGAGACAACATCGGCATCTATCCGGCTCAACCCCAGAACATTTATGTTCCTAACTATGACGCCAATGAAGTCTATTATGAGCAAAAGCCTTCAGGAGGAAATAAACTCGTAAAGAGCCTGATCACTTTTGGCGCAGGCGTTGCCGTAGGCGCTTGGCTTAACAACGCATTCAACTGGAACGACGACAAGGTCTACTATCACGGATGGCAGGGAAACGACGGATGGTATGTTCGTTCAAGAGATTACTACCGTTGGGACGACGATTATTACCGCAACAACTACTACGTCAACGACCGCTACCGGGATGTCTACATCGACCGACAGGTGATATACCGGCCGGTAAGGTATGACAGGGTGCGGGTGTATGACCGGATATATCCCGGCGTTTCTTACAGGACCGTAAAGATCAAAAGGAACCGCGGTATCGGGGAAGACATGCGGCGTCAGAATCCCGGCAGGCCGATCGAAAAAGGGCCGCCTCCGGGTCAGTTGAAGAAAGACCGGTACGGCGATCGGGGTGGACAGCCCGGACCGCCCTTGAGGGATCAGAAACTTGGCAAAGGAAAGGCAGATGGTCCCGGTCGTGATCTGAAGAAAGATTCGCGGAAATCCGGCGGACCTGCTGGAAACAAAGGCGGAAAGCCCAACACAAAGCAAAGCCAGCCTTCAGGCAAGGCGAAGTCCAACGGTGGGGGCGGCGGAAAGGGAAAGAAGAATTAAGCTGATTGACATCTTCCTGTTCTCGTCCCACTCATTTGGCTTTTAGGCGGGGTAAAACCGGGTAGAAGCGACTGGCGGGAGGAACTCGACGAGTCTTTCCCGTCGACAAGAATAACCTCGCCATTGATCGGACTCTCCGATCAATGGCGAGGGAGTTTCCGCACCCTTGGCGGTTTCCCCGATACCCGAACTTGCATTCCGGATGGTCGCGGCCGTGATTGGGTTTTTCCCATAACCTGATTCCACTCATTCAATATTAAGCCTTCCTGTGCTCTGTAAAAGGGCCGCGCAATTGATCAAGTGGTTGTGTTTCACCGCGGACGAGATGCGTGCAGCAGGAAGGATGGCGGATATTCCTCTGAATCTGACAGCGGGTGAAGTACGAACTTATTAAGTTATTGCGAATACGTGAAGTTAACCTGATATGAAGGTACTCCTTACAGGCGCGAACGGTTACATAGGAAAACGACTTCTGCCGGTGCTGGTCGAGGGCGGTCACCACGTTGTTTGCCTTGTGCGCGATCCTTCGAGATTTACCGTGCC
>JAHEEZ010000380.1 GCA_024640445.1 Acidobacteriota bacterium
AGGTCTTCGGCGTAGAGGTTCTCCGGATCGATCTCAAGCGCCTTCTCAAGCTGCTTGATCGCCTCGCCGTATCGGGCGAGCTTGTTCAAGGCCGCGCCATACTCCGTCCTGTAAAGCCCGTTCTCTTCATCAAGCTTTACCGCTTTGCCTATCTCGTCCGCGGCCTCATTGTCCTCGAAAAGCTTTCCGTGCGCGCGGCCCAGATTGAAATGCGCGACAGCGTCGTCAGGATTCTCCTTCAGATACTTCTTATAGACCTTAACGGCGTTCTTGAACGCGATGTCGGAATTGCCCTCGACACCCGGCGGCAAGTCCTCGACGTCTTCTTCGAGTGAGTAAGCAACGCCGAGCTTGAAGTGCGCCTCGCCAAGTTCCTCGTTCAGATCGACTGCCTGTTTGAATGCGTTTATCGCCATCTTGTACAGTCCGCCGTCAAGATACTCGTCACCTTTCTTTATCGCTTCCTCGGGTGTCGCAAACTTCGCAACGGAATTCGGATCATCGGCGATCGCCGTATTCACGTTCGAATTAGCATCGTTCGAGCCGCCGAACCAGCCGCAGCCCGAAAGAAAAAATGCCGCGAGGGCAATGGTAATGAAGATCTTTTTCATAAAGACAATTGTGGCGGGAGAGGTTTAGCCGGGAGGAAAAACGAACTGCCTTCCGCCCAACAAATGGACGTGAAGATGGAACACCGTCTGACCGCCGTCGCCGTTCGTGTTGATCACGGTCCGGTAGCCGTCTTCCGCAAAACCCTTGTCGCGCGCGATCTTCGCCGCCGCAAGAAGAAGATGTCCGAGCATTTCCTTATGCTCCGTGCCAGCGGTATCCATCGAGGCGACGTGCTGCCTGGGGATGACCAGAATGTGCGTAGGCGCCTGCGGATGCAGATCCTCGAACGCAAGGCAGACATCGTCTTCATAAACCCGCGTCGAGGGAATATCGCCGGAGGCGATCTTGCAAAATAGGCAATCTGAACTCATACGTCGGATTATTAAACCACAATTGGAGTGGTATTTGAAAAGGTTCGACGATGACCGGGACAACTCAAGCGCCTGCCTGAAACGTGAAGATCGAGATCGAATATGAGGCGGCGGTTCTCCAGAAATCCGCGACCTGGGGCAATCCGCCGGTCACAAATGCGAGCAGGGAGCCGTATGCCGCGAGATTTGCTGGGGGGAGAAATACGAGGCTGAATATCAGTCCGGCCTTTCGAAGATCGGTCTGCCCCGGCCGAAGGTCCGCCCACGTCGATACAAGATGGAATGCGGCGCTCGCTCCCAGAAGCGCGTATGCCGGCGTCCTGTAATCCGGTGGTATGAAAACGAGGAGAATCAACAGCGCAAACGAAATGGTGGGAAAGAAATACGGGGCAAGGTATATGAGGAAATTACTGCCCTTCAGCTTGACGTGCCCTCCTTCGTGAAGCGTGACCCGGAACCCTCTCGGGAGTTTGAGGAACAGGAGACCGAAAAGCAGGTGGGTTATCTCGTGTTCAAGTGTGCATATAAAGACCAGCCATTTCCGGAACAAGAGCCAGAAGGCGTAGAACGCCGCAAACCCGAAGCCAAACAGCAAAAGACCCGACTCCGGCCTGGCACGTGCCAGAGATTCGTACAAAGCAAAACCAAAGCCGTAACCCAGGAAAGGACACAATACCAGGATCACGGCTTTGGCTGTTCGTTCGATCATACGGCCCGTATCAGGCGGCCGGGGTTTCCATATAGAAGGCACCCTTCCATGCGTCTCCGTCCTTGACGAATACAGAGGTCGAGAATACCTTGCCCGGAATCGCGTTGCCGCGGCAGCTTCCTTCCTGAGTCGCTGTATAGGTAAGCACGGCGACGCCCGGCGAAACCTCGACAGCCTTGAATCCGCCCGTCTTGAAGGTCTTCACCTCACAGGGAGTTTCCTTGGACTGTTTCAGCGCGGTGGCCTTGGCGGTCCGTCCGTCAGCGCCGAGCTGGAAGAAATTGTCCGCAGTGTCGGAAGCAAAGTAGTCGGTCTTCTTGTCCTTCCACTCTTGCCACCACTTGTTTTCCTTTTCGGAAAGCGCCTTGGTCAAATCGTCGGTCGCGTCCGTCGGGGATGCCGGAAATTCCACCTTCGCGGCCTCTCCTTTGGCGCCTTCAGCCGGAAGGCTTTGGTGGAACGCTGCTTTCCATCCGTCGCCGCTCTTAACAAACACGGTGGTTGCCCAGGTTGGACTGAGACCGGCCTTGCCCTCGCAGGTATAATCCGAAACTACCTTCTCAGTTAACAAGACAGCATCGGCTGTCAGGTTCACCGTCTGCGGATCATCGAGCTTGACGTCTTTCACCTCGCAAGGATTTTCGCTGATCGATTTCACAAGACCGGCCTTGTCTTTGTAGCTGCCGTTGCCGACAAAATTGTCTGCGAGCATTTCCTCAAAGAACTTGCCGTCTTTGGCCTTCCACGCCTCATGGGCTTTTGTTTCCAACGCGATAACCGCTTCCTTCGGATCTTCGGCGGGCTTTGCGGCGGTGTTCGCATTGTCATTTGCCGCGTTTTCAGTGTTTGCGGGTTCGCTGGTGTTGTTACAGGCAGCAAAGACGATCGCGGCCATCGCAACCATCGCCAGGATCAGGAATTTTCTCATAATATCTCTCCTTTGTTTGTTCGCTTCTGCCGCCCGAAGTAATACCGGAAAACGACTCTGGGCACTGAGGCTTGTCTTGGCCGATCGGAAGATCGGT
>JAHEEZ010000137.1 GCA_024640445.1 Acidobacteriota bacterium
GAAATGCATCGGAGACCCACTTGCGGATATCATCGCTTCCCTGGTTAACCTGACCAACGGCTACGTCCTCATACAGTGCGTCGGAGTGGAAGGCCGCGACTACCTTTTCGGCATCCCGAGATCCCCACGCCGCGAACAAACGTTCGATGGCTTTTCTTTCAGTTGATGCAGGATCTTTAGACCGGACCTGAGCCTGTGCATGAGCCGGAAGTGCCAAGAAGATCGCTATCGAGATAACAAGACCGGCAATGCTCTTCCTCCGCAAATGCCACATCGTACTTCTTTTCATTGTTTTGACTCCTTTGCCGCAGCGGCCTCCTTTTTAAGGCCCATTATGTTATTGCCTCTCAACCATCAGTTTTCTATTTCATTCTGATTCTCAAACCCAAACCCTATTGCCGCTTCAAGCACATCAAGGTTGATGTCTTTCAGGGTTTTGAACTTTATGCAATACCCTGTCACCGCCGCCTTGCCGAGTTCTTTCCCATACGTCTCGGCCAGGTATTTCTTGTCCTCGATACCAAGAATGTAGACAGAGATCCCGGTCTTGTTGCCGCTCAAACCGATCTGATAGAACTCCCTGGTCGTTCCATCGGCATACTTCATCGTGCGAAGTCCGTATCCGATATTGGGATTGGAGACAATTTTGCCTTTGTCGTCTTTGCCGTCGAGGAACCATAATTTGCATCCCGGCATAATTCGCAGAATGCTTTCGTGCAGCGCCTGCATATCGCTGCGTTTTGGCTCAGGCTGGCTCGAAATGTACTCGTCGATCTGTTCTTGTATGTTCATTAGAGGACTTACTGCGAAAGGCTCGCGAGCAGCTCCTCCAGATTTTGCAGTTGCGCCTTTGCACCTTCAACGAAACCAAATTCGATCATTTTCTCCAGGCGTTCCAGCGACTCGTTGTAAATCGAGATACTGACTTTTGTATTGCCGTCTTGCTCGCTGAAACTCAGATCCCAGTCGGAGCCCGGTAATTGGAGGTTTTCATTCTCGTCTGAAAAAGCGTTAAAGAACTTGAAGTTGGTTTTCGGAGTGATCGACGTATATCTCTGAACTGACCAGCGCTCGCCGCCTTCGGGACTTACCATCGCATAGAACCTTCGGCCTCCGACCTCAAAGTCCATCGCCATTGTCCTCGACGCAAACGGTTTTGGCGCCCACCACTGGTCCAGGAGCTCCTGTTTGGTATACGCGTCCCACACCAACACCAGCTCGGCGGCAAATTCCCTGGTTATTAAAACCGTCTTCGTCTCTTTGTCGACGATAAATTCCATTTGCATTTCATTTTTCCTCTTTCTGTTTTTTGATCGTTGATAACAGGTCGTCAAGTTGATCGAATCTGGCTTCCCAGATCATTCTGTATTGTTCCAGCCATTCGTCGACCTCTTTCATTTTGTCTATCTCGAGCGAGTAGTAGATCTCCCGCCCCTTCTGTTCCTGTGATACCAGTTCGCATTCGGTCAGGATGCGCAGGTGTTTGGAAACAGCCTGCCGGGTGGTATCGAAATTCTCGGCGATTGCATTCGGCGTCATTGCCTGAAGGGCGATCAATGCGATGATCGCCCGTCTTGTAGGGTCGGCTATGGCCTGGAAAATGTCTCTCTTCATAACTGCGAAGTCGAGTATGCAACCATTCGGTTGCAAATGCAAGCGCAACCATACGGTTTCATAAATTCAGCAAGAAAAATGAAAAGGCGAGTAAGAGTGAAGTTCCGCGGGGCGGCAGTTCGACCCCGTCTCTGGCCACGACGTCAATGACCAATGTTCATCGAAAATTGGTCATTGAAGAGTCCCGTAGGGACGATCGTATCTTAGCCCCGGTCTTCAGACCGGGCTCAGATGCGCCATCCTCCTATTTAGCCGCTTTAGCGGCTGCATATTGTTCGCCAACGTCACCTGGCGTTCCACCCCAGACCATACTGTTTGTCGCCTTCTGCAACGGTGCGCTGGAAATGATTTTGAAACGACGTAGGATCTCGGTCGGGACCTGTTTGAATACATCAAGGGCTACACAATCGGAAGCCCGGGAATTCTACGTATCCTACCTAAGCCCGGCGACCTGCGGGGAACGTATGTTTGCAAAGAAACGGAATGTCGAGTCTGCCGCCCCCGACCGTTGTATTAAGTCACAAAAGTGAAGTAATCTTACATATCATTCGAGTTACACGCCTTTCCAATTTGAGCGCCCGATCGCTGCGACGATTAAAAATGAGCGCCCTCACCGGCCTGCTCATCACGGGATTATTGTTCCTTAGCGGCACTCTTGCTTTGGCCGCCGGGGGTCCGCCAACCTTCGCTTTCTGGGATACCAAGGCCGGTCTGCCGCAAAACACCGTCCAGAGCATCGCTCAAACCCGCGACGGATATATCTGGTTCACTACCAATGACGGGCTGGTCCGGTTCGACGGAGTGCGCTTCAAGATTTTCAAGAAATCCAACACTCCCGAAATGCGGACAAATCGATTATTTCAGGTGATGGTAGACGAGCAGGACCGGCTATGGATTCTGCCGGAAGACCTCAAGTCGGTTATTAAGTATGAGTCCGGCCGGTTCAAATCGTTCACCGCGGGAAAGGACTTCAAAGCAGGGGACATCCGCGAACCGTTTAGGGAAGGTGGCTCAATGCATTTCCGCGCAAAGGGATCCACATACATCTATCTGGACGGAAGATTCCAAGAGACCTCCAAAGACGCTTGTCCGGAATTGAAGGTATGGTTTAGCGAAGAGCACCAGGAACTGATAGTCGAAGGCAAGCCCTATCGGACCGGCGCATCAGAAAAAAGCAATCCGTCGATTGTTAGTAAGAGCATTACCGAATCACAACGATTTGACCGCAAGGCGGTGAGGTCGGTGGACCTGCCGAGCGGTACATGGTTTCTTTGTCCTGTCGGACCGTGGACCGTCATCTGCCGGTTCAAGTCTTCAAGATTGTCAGTTTCACGAATTGCGCTGAGTTTCTCGGCGTATGTCGAAAAGGACCGGTTCGGAAACCTCTGGTTCGGGGACGTTGACGGGAAATTTGGAAGGATACCTCCGGAAGAACAGATCGCGACAGAGATAGAAAATGCAAAAGCGGATTTTGAAATAGGTCCCAAGGGCGATTACAACATGCCGGTCCGTAAGTTGTTCCTCGACCGCGAGGAGAACTTTTGGATCGGTACCGATGTCGGCCTTCGATTTCTGAAGCCTCCTCCGCTTGTGACCGTACTTTCCGAACGATCCGGGCTCCCTTCTGAGAACATTTACGCGATTGCGGAAGACCGCGAGGGGGCGGTTTGGTTCGGAGTTTGGAAAGATCATCTGGCCAGGTATTTCAAAGGCAAAATTGACCTCTATCAACAAGGCATCGTTTCGGCATTGCAGGTCGACAGGGAGGGGCGGTTATGGTCCGGTTCGTCACTGGGTGCGATGTATTTTTCTAATGGCAAATGGACTCAGCTCTTTTACAAAGCTTCTGCTTCATCGACCTACGCTATAACTGCGATCGTTGAGGGCAGGGACGGCGCCATGTGGTTCGGATCAAACAAGGAACTCCTGAAGCTTTCAGAAGGCAAAGAAACTGTCTTTACCAACGCCGACGGAATGCCCGGGAATGATATTACTTCACTTCTTGAGTCGAGATCGGGTGCAATATGGGTGGGAACTTCCGGCGGGCTCGCGAGGATCGAAGGGGGCCGAATCACCTCTTTTACTGAGAAAGACGGACTTTCGAGCGGCTTTGTACGGGCTTTGTACGAAGACGAAGACGGGACCCTTTGGATCGGCACATATGACAGCGGGCTGATCAGATACAAAGACGGACGGTTCGTCAATATAAGAAATACAGATGGCCTTTTCGGTGACGGCGTCTTCTGCATCCTCGAAGACGACGGCTGGTTTTGGATCAGTAACAATCAGGGCATTTACCGCGTCCGGCGGGACGAACTCAATGAATTCGCCGAAGGACGGAAATCGTCTGTCTTCTCCGCCTCCTACGGTCAGGAAGATGGTCTGGTCAATGTCGAGGCGAACGGCGGAAAGCAGCCCGCCGGCATCAAGAGCAGGGATGGAAGGCTGTGGTTTGCCACGGCGGGCGGAGTGGCGATCATTGATCCGAAGGAAGCATACGGCGAACAAAAACCGCCGGCGGTGAGAATCGAAGAGTTTGCAGTCGACAACAATCCGCCAATGGACGCGGGTAAAGAGATCCGTATCCAGCCGGGACAGGGAAACCTGGAGATCAATTACACCGCTTTTGATTACAACAACGCCACGCGCATTCAGTTCAGATATAAGCTTGAGGGCCTGGACGATGACTGGACGAACGCCAAATCCAGGCGCACGGCATATCTTTCGCATTTGCCGTACGGGGATTACACGCTGCGGGTCGCCGCCGCGAACCGGAACGGCGTCTGGGACGAGTCGGGGGCGACCGTTCGGATAATTGTAGTCAGGCCTTTCTACCGTACGAACTGGTTCTACGGACTGCTTATGCTGTCGGCCGTAGCCATCTTCGCAACCGTATATGTCCTCAGAATCCGCCAGCTGAAGAGGATCAACGACGCCCGAACCAGATTCACACGGCGGCTGATCGAAACGCAGGAGAACGAGAGGCAAAGGATCGCGCTCGAACTTCACGATTCCATAGGCCAGAGTCTTGTGGTGATAAGGAACCGGGCATTGATGGGGCTTCGCAAGCCTGAGGACCGGGAGAGCATCCTGGATCAAATGCAGGAGATCTCCGACGCCTCGGCAGCCGCTCTCCAGGAAACCAGGGAGATAGCCCACAACCTGCATCCGTATCAGATCCAACACCTTGGACTGACGGCGGCGCTCAACTCCCTGTTCGATTCCGTCGAATCGTCTTCAGAGATCGGTTTTGATCGCAACATCCAGGAAATAGGCGAAGAACTGGAGCCGGACACCGCGATAAACATCTATCGTATCGCGCAGGAGAGCGTGAACAATATCGTAAAGCATTCCCGGGCGAAGACAGTTTCGGTTGACCTTGTTCGTTCAGACGACAGACTAATTCTAACGATCGCTGACGACGGTCGAGGATTTGATTCGACCGTCAGCACTCCGGGACTCGGTCTGAAGGGAATATCCGAAAGGGCGGAGATAATCGGCGGCGAGCTAAACATAGCAAGCAAAGTCGGAAAGGGGACCAGATTGAGGCTTTACATACCATTCAAACCCAATTCAGATGGCGAAAAAGAAACGAATACTGATAGCCGATGACCACCCGATCTTTCGCTCGGGGTTGAAGAACGTGATCGAGTCCGAGAACGCGTTCGAGGTCGTTGCGGAAGCAGAAGACGGTGAGGCCGCTCTTGAGTTGATCCAGAGCAAATCGCCCGATGTCGCCGTGCTTGATGTGAACATGCCGGGGCTTTCAGGCTTCGAGGTCGTTGCGGCGATACAGAAACTGGGGATCAGGACCGAGACTGTCATCCTCACGATGCATGACGATGAGAAGATGTTCTCGAAGGCTATGGATCTCGGCGTCAGGGGTTACGTATTAAAAGACAGCGCCGTGATGGACATCGTGAACTGCCTCCACGCCGTCTGCAAAGGCCAGAACTTCACCAGCGCCGCAGTAACCACATACCTATTCAAGCGAGCGTCAGGCAGCGAGATGGTAGAGGGCCTCGACTCACTTACGCCGACCGAAAGGAAGATCCTGCGCAAGATAGCCGAATACATGACCAGCAGAGAGATCGCGGATGAATTCAATGTCAGCCTCCGCACCGTGGAGAACCACCGCGCGAACATTTCTTCCAAACTCGGACTCAGCGGCAGCCACGCCCTCATCAAGTTCGCCCTTAAGCATGTAGCCGAGCTTTAACCTACTGCCCTGCCCGGCTAATAACCACTCACATAATTTAAGTACTACTACTCAATCCAATTTGAGCAGTTCCGCTCTGTCCGGCTATACAGGTCTCGAGCCACAATGCGCTCATGTTAGACAGGGATAGACAAAACGACCTGTAGAGAGCGGGATTGAGGAGGACGGATCGAAGTATACGCCGCCTCAGTTTGGAATCAGTCCAGTACTGGACAGTCTTTAGGAGATAGGAGAAAAATCGATGAACGTAAGAATAATGATAGTGGCGTGTTTACTTCTTTTTTCAACCTCATTAACGGCATTCGCGGCCTCCACGACCGAAGGAAGGACAGTCTGCCAGCAGACAGGTTGGCAAGGCACCTATTTGCTCCCAGTCCAGTCGGGCGACACGATCTTTGCGGATCAGCTGCAGTTCAACCCGGGAGGATCGATAACGTTTTCGGGCTCCTACTACCCTGAGCAGATGCTCACGGAAGGCACCTCGTCCCAGGGCGTCGGATCATGGGAATGCCGGAAAGACGGAACCATAGCAGCAACCATCTTTTTCGCAAGCTACTCCGGAGACGGCACGAATCTGTCGCTTCAGTATCACGCCCGGGCAACAATGATCTTCTCATTCTTGGAAGGTGGCTCGATAAGACGCGACGTGATGGCAGTGAGGTTATATTTCAGCGACGCAGATCCGACGGATCCGAATGGCGGCTTCATCGTCAACCTGCCTCCTTCGCAGCCTGAATACTCAAAACTTGGCGTAAACCTATCTGACCTGGGCCTTTGATACATTCCTCGCAACGTGACCAGATCGAGGCGGGGATTCCAGGAGCCTGGAATCCCCTTCTTTGATCTTCAATTGGAGCTTATAACCCGCTGATGAGAGACGTTCTCCATCATTTATTGGCCAGACCTGGTCTGGCCTAATTTCGAGACAGAGGAGTTGATCAATGATCCTGATCGCAGACGACAACATGGGTATCCGGAAAATGATCCGAAACCTCGTCGAAGATCTCGATTCAGAGGTCCTCGAGTGCGTGAGCGGACAGGAAGCAATTGAAATGTACGAGGAGTACAAACCTGATCTCGTGCTGATGGATGTAAATATGAGCCCGGTCGACGGGCTTACCGCGACGCGACGGATCCTTGAGCGATTCCCGGACGCGCGGATCGTCATAGTCACCCAGCATCACGACCGGAGCACCCGTGAAGCATCGCTTGCGGTGGGCGCATACGCGTTTATTGGAAAAGACGATGTGACGCAGGTGCGCGAGTTGGTCAGTGAGAGGCTTCAGCTGGAGGGGGTGGCAACCGGACACAAACGGGACACCGAAAAGTAAATTGAAGAAGTGCCGGCGACGGCACACAAAGGAGCGTAACAATGAAAATCATTTTAGCCAGCACATTAAGGTCTTGGGCTTCGAAACCCTCCATTCTTTTGAACTTGAAGAGCGCACAAAAGAAGAGTTCCAGACCTTCTACCGGAATACCTGCAAACCGGACAGGCTTTGAATTTGCAAAGGTGGTTCTCACGGTCGCGGCAGTGTTCGCCGCGGTCGGCATCTATTCTCAATTTGGATTGCACAAGGTGCACGCAGATTTTTCGTTCGGCAATTCTGTGCCGGTCGGATCCGCTCCGATAGCGATAGCCGTCAACCCTGAGACGAACAAGATCTATGTCGCCAATAGTGACAGCAATGACATCACGGTGATCGACGGGAGCGACAACTCGACCCAGACGGTAACTGCGGGTGAATACCCTCTTGCAATTGCCATCAATTCGGAGACGAACAAGATCTATGTCGCCAATAGTGAAAGTAATGACATCACGGTGATCGACGGGAACGACAACTCGACTCAGACCGTTCTGGCGGGTGAACTCCCTCTTGCAATTGCAATCAATCCTGTGACAAACAAGATCTATGTTGCCAATAGGGGTAGCAGTGACATTACGGTGATAGACGGTACGAACAATACAACACAGAATGTTCCGACGGCCGGGGCCACCGCGGTCGCAGTCAATCCTGTGACAAACAAGATCTACGTTACGGGTACCAACGTGACGGTGATCGACGGGACTGACAACTCTACAGAGACAATTCAGGCGGGGGAAGGCCCCCGCGCTGTCGCCGTGAACCAGGTGACGAACAGGATATATGTGGCAAATTTAGGTAATGATGGTTCCGGTCTCAATGACGGCTTCACCGTGATTGACGGATCGAACAACTCAACCCAAACTGTTACTCCGTTTGACAGGCAAGTAAGACCCTGGTCGATCGCGGTCAACCAGTCTACCAACAAGATCTACCTGGGTTTGGGAATGGGCGGCGTTCATGTGATTGACGGTTCGGACAATTCTACACAGGGCACCTCGGCGGGGGGCGTCAAGCCAGGAATCGCAGTCAACCCGGTGACGAACAAGATCTATGTAACGGATTTATTCAACAACAGAGCTGGAATGATCGACGGATTCGATAACTCGACACGGAACATCCCGACGGGGGCAGGCCCTGCCGCTGTCGCCGTTAATCCGGTGACGAACAGAGTCTACGTAGCTAACAGCGAGAGTAACGATGTGACGGTGATCGACGGAACGAGAAACGTTGCGACGGGGGAAACCCCTGTCGCAACTGCGGTCAATCCGGTCACGAACAAGATCTACGTGGCAAATAGGGATAGCAGCGACGTTACGGTAATAGACGGGAGCGATAACTCGACTCTGACAGTTCCGGCGGGAGCAGGTCCAAGCGCCGTCGCCGTCAACCCGGTGACAAACAGGATCTATGTCGCAAACAAAGATAGTGGCGATGTAACCGTGATCGACGGGACCGATAACTCGACACAAACCGTTCCGGCGGGTTCAAATCCCGTTGCAGTCGCCGTCAATTCGGTTACGAACAAGATCTATGTCGCCAATTCCGGCAGCAGCGATGTAACCGTGATCGACGGTACGAACAATTCAACTCAAACAGTGCAGGCGGGAGCAGTGCCAGGCGATATCGCCGTCAATTCCGCGACGAACAAGATCTATGTCGCCAATTCCGGCGGCAGTGATGTAACCGTGATCGACGGTACCGCCAACTCGGCACAAACGGTTTCCGCGGGGACGGGCCCTAGTGCTGTTGCGGTCAACCCGTTGACAAACCGGATCTATGTTGCCAATTCAGGCAGCAATGACGTAACCGTGATCGACGGCAACAATAACTCAACACAGAGTGTTCCAGCCGGTTTGGGCCCCAAGGCTATTGCCGTGAATCCGGTGACTAACAGCATCTACGCGGCAAACGGAGATGGCGATTTCGTAACCGTAATAGATGGAAGCGACAACTCAACACAGAATGTTCCTGCGGGGTCAGGACCGGGTGCCGTCGCCGTCAACCCCGCAACGAACAGGATTTACGTCGCAAATCAAGGCAGCGATGACATAACCGTGATCGACGGAAGTGATAACTCGACGCGTACCGCTCCGGCGCGCTCAGGGCCTGCTGCTGCTACCGTAAACCCGGTGACGAACA
>JAHEEZ010000138.1 GCA_024640445.1 Acidobacteriota bacterium
TGTCTGCTTTTTGGACGCGACTGGCGCTCAGGTGCACCGTCTAAACAAATACATCGTGGCGGCCGCGTCCCCTCATTACTCATCTCTCAGCACTCAGCGCTCTACCTCATAGGCCAAAAGACCGGCACGAGAACGACCGACACAACGAAGACCACTATGGTCAGTATCGTCCCGATCTTCACGAAATCAAGGAACCTGTAATTGCCCGGGGTGTAGACAAGCACGCACGCCGGTTCGAGGGGGGTCATGAACGAGAATGACGCGGCATATGTGATACCGATCGCGAACGTTCTCGGATCAAGCCCGAGCGCGAGCGCAGTCTTGACTGCCACAGGCAGCACCACGAGCGCAGCCGCCTGATTTGACATCGGCTGCGTAAGAAACACAGTCAAAAGGAAAAAGCCGGCAAGCACGGCGGTGCTTCCAAATCCCCCGAAATTCGACTGAACCATATCCGCAAGGAACTTGTCGGTCCCTGTATTTTCCATCGCGACGCCAAAACTCATCATGCAAGCAATCATTACCAACAGACGGAAATCGATCAGGGAATACAGTTCGGAGTAACGGACGGTCTTGGTCCCGAGCAGTACAAGAACACCTATCAGCACCGCGATCGTGAGAGGAATTTCGATCCCCGTCACAAGCTTCGAGAGCGAAAGCGCAAGGAAGACTCCAAATCCGGCCAAAGCCCATTTTCGTTTCTCTGTCCTGAGGCTGCTCGCCGAAATGTCTTCCAGCAGGATCATCTCGTTCTTCGCGACGAAAGGATCGATCCGCTTGCGTTTTCCCTGGACGAGAAGGACGTCGCCGAACTTCAGGACCACATCACTGAGCTTGTTGAAGAACGTTTCGCCGTGACGGTTGATCGCGAGCACCGTCAGGTCGTAGGTCTGGCGGAACTGCATTGTCGCAAGCGTGTGTCCGACCAGGTCCGAGTCTTTCATCACGAGGACCTCGAAAAGCTCGACATCCCCGCTTTCGAGAAGATCGTCGTTAAGCTCGAAATCGGCCTTGATCTTGAGCGAGGCATCTTCCTTGATTCGCAGGATCTGGTTCACGCTTCCCTCGACTATCAAAAGGTCCTCGGCGCGTATCCGCTCTTCAGGGCTTGGTATCACCTCATCTTCTTCGCCCTCGCGGATGATCCCAAGCACGTTCAGTTCGAATTCCGCATTCAGGTCCGCTTCTTCAAGAGTTTTCCCTACAAGGCTCGAAGTTGGCAGAACAAGGACCTCGGATATGAATTCGCGAATCGCATACTTCTTTGTAAACGATTCTTCACCGCCCCTGCTCGGGAGCAGCCGCCGGCCGATAAGAAGCATGTAGATGATCCCGAACGCCGCCACGATCACTCCGACGGGAGTAAGTTCAAAGAGGGAGAAGGGTTCATACCCGTAACGCTGGAATGCTCCGCTGACCGCCAGGTTGGTGGAAGTGCCGATCAGCGTACAGCTTCCGCCAAGGATAGCGCCAAACGCCAGAGGCATCAGCAATTTCGAAGGCGGTATCTTTGCTTTCGCGGCAAGACCGATCACGACCGGCACGAACATGGCGGTGGTGGTCGTATTCTTCAGGACCGCCGCCGATAGAGCGGCGACCAGCATTATCATCGCTGTGAGGAGGAGTTCGTTGTCTCCGGAGATCTTGTATAAGCGCCGTCCGATCAAGTCCACGAGCCCCGTTTTCACAAGCCCGCCGGTCAGCACGAACAGCCCGGCGATCGTCACGATTATGTCATCGCCGAAGCCCGCGACCCCCTGTTTCGCGGTAAGCACTCCCGTCAACACGAGGCAGATGACGAGAATTATTCCCACCACATCGACCGGAAGCTTCTCGGTCGCGAAGAGCACAAGGGCAACGAACAGAAGAATTAGAACAACTGCGATCGGTGACATTTGCGCAATGATACAGAAGCGGCGTGTAGATTGAAAGATAATTCGAGAGAAGACTGGGGACAAAGAAGCCGCGGCCTAGTCTGGCCGCGGCTCGCATAGATTTGGCTCCGGGAGATATTAGAAAAACCTGATCGAGTAGCTGACTTTCAAACCGCGGCCGATCTCCGGCGCCAGGTCCTTGATGTACGAAACGTGGTTCCTGTAGAGCTTGTCCGTAAGGTTGAAGGCGTTGAATGTGAAGATGTGCGCGAAATGCTGCTGACCGACAATGTATGAACCGGCGATATTGAAAATCCCGTAGCCCGCGGTCGGGGTTTCAAGCGGAAACACCTTGTCCTGTTTGTTCGCAAAAATACCTTCAGGCTTGATGTTGAGCCCTTTGTAGTTGATGTCCAGTCCGGCCTTAAGACGTGCGGGCGGGATTCGGATCAGGTCCGTCGGCGGATCGATCAGTTTTGCCCGGACGATGTCGCCCCCGACATAGATCCCGAACAGGTCGTTGAAATGATAGTTTACGTCGAACTCGCCGCCGTAATAAACAGAGTTCGCCTGGGAATATTTCGCGACCGGGAGTCCGTCTTCTATATCGACCTGTCCGTCACCGTCCAGATCCTGGGGCGCCAGGAATACGAAATTGTTGATGTGGTAATAGAAATAACCCGCGCTGAACCGCAGCTTGTCGCCAAGATGCCTTATCGAAAAGTCAATCCCGTTCGCCCTTTCATTCTCAAGTTCCTCGTTGCCTATCTCGTACGTGACCGTGCCCACGTGCGGCCCGTTGTTGTAGAGCTCTTCAAGTGCGGGGGCGCGATAGGAATTTGTATAGTTCGCGACGAATGCACCGCCGGTCCAAAGACCGATGTTCACTCCCGCCGATCCTGACAGTCCGGTGAACGACCGATCAACCAGCATCGCGTTCGAGGGATTGTAGCGATTGTTCTCCACGCGAGCGCCAAACTGGAATTTCACCCTCTCAAAGGTCAACTCTTCAAGCCCGAAGAACGATATCGAGTTGTGGTCCACCGGACCGTCGATCAGCTGTTCCAAACCGACCGACTCATAGTTGCGCGAGAATCCTTCGGCGCCGAATCTGCCGCTCAGCTTACCTGTCTTCGTCTGCTCGAACATTGTCCGGTACGAAACGGTGTTATTTTGAAAGGTAGTTCCTACATCATCCACGCCATCTACGGTTTCGATCTCTTTATGCCGGTAATCAGAGTAGTCGACGTTGTACTGCACCCCTGAAATGAATGCGTTCGCGAGATTTCTGAATCCTCCGTTCAATCGAAACTTATGCTGCCGCATCCGTATGTCGACATCGGCATCGACGACCGGAAGGGATCCGAGCCCGTCGGCGACATCTTCACCCTCAAAATACGCGGCATAGGGGATCCCGTATCTCTTCAGATCGAAACTATAGGTCGCGTTCACATATGCCTTGTCGGCAAAGTACCCGGTTCCGAAAGAATACGAATTCGAGCGTGAAGCTGAGTTTTCCACATACCCTATTGGCGACCTGTAATCGCTTGCCCTCTGAGCACTAACGCTGCCCCTGAACAGCCATGCGTTGTGGCCGTATTCGAGACCGCCTGCCACTCCCGCCTGCTTGTCCGCGGTGCCGCCGAGGACCGTCATATTTCCCCGGAAGCCTTCGTGGCTCACGTTCTCGTCATTGCCGATCACATTTACTACGCCTCCAAGCGCGTTACTTCCGTAAAGAAGGGTCGCAGGCCCTTTTACTACTTCAATCCTCTCAGCCCCGAGCGGATCGATCGCCTCGCCGTGGTCTCCCGACTGCGAACCGACGGAACCGCTCCTGACCCCATCTTCCAGGACCAGCACGCGGTCGCCGTCGAAGCCGCGGATTACCGGCCTGGAAGACCCGGGTCCGAACGAACGCTTCGCCACGCCCGTCTCGGTCTCGAGCACTTCGCCGATCGACGACGACGCCTTTTCGGCGATTGCCGCGACTCCGACGGATGTTGTGGAGGCGATCGATTCCACGATCGTCTCCTCGCTGCCGCTCGCCGTGACCGTCACTTCCTCGCGTAGAGCCGAGATCTTCATCGAAAAATCGAGTCTGACGGCTTCGCCTGGCTTTAACTCCACAACCTTGGACGAGTCCGAAAAACCCTCCTGATGAACGACGATCGTGTACGTACCGGGCGGCACATCTCTGATCTCGTACAGGCCATTCAGATCTGTAGCAACGGAGATCTTGAGTTTGACGATCTGGACGGACGCATTGTCGAGTGCGGAATCGTCGGCATATGTGACTTTTCCGCTAATGGAAGCTGTCTGTGAGAACACCGAAGAAGAAAAAAGTGCCGCTAAAAAAGCTGTCAGCAAGAACTCGCGTAGAAATCTCATCATCTATATTTGCCGCCCTTGGCCGTGTCTCAGACACCCGGACGATACCCTGTCTGCTCGTTAAGAAAAAAGTATCAAACGGTGGCACGCGTGACCATGTTTCAGGGTCCGCCTGAATTTCCAAGAATTTTTGAAAAAACCTTGATGATTTCCATGTAGCCGGGGATCGATGCAATTTTCGCAGAATTCCTGAGAGGGTTTCACTTCACCGGATCTATTGGATCGCTGCCAGCGAGGCTCGGATAACAAGTGGTTCGGCGGTTGCGGCGCCAGCCGACACCTCCACCGGTACTTTCCAATTCAACCGCCTGACGTAACAAACGCCCGTGTTGTCTTCCCTGCAATAGTAAACGGTCATAGCGATCTCCACATCCGTCGTGCCCGGCGAGATCGCGTTCAAACGAAAATTGTATGGAAACGCATTCAAGGGCCCTGCACCTTCGGAATCCGCGACCATTGGGTTTGCCGTTCTCACGATCACTCTTTGAGGAGCGGACACATTGAGATGATATCCCTGCGGAAGATCCGCGATCAGGGAAACCGGGATCGCTTTGCCGATACCGGAGATGACCGGTTTAAGCTTGAACGTCTCCGCTTTTGGCCCACCCCCGGCATCTGCATTGACAGCGGCGACGGGCGGATACAGACCCGCTATCATCAAGGTAGATACTGTTCTTGTCTTCAGATCAGCAACGCGTATGGCGTGATTGTTTGTGTCGGCGATGAAGAGTTTTCCGTCCGCGACGCTGATCCCGCCAGGCTCGTAGAAACTCGGGTCTTTCCCGTCCGCCTGACCCCTTGAGCCGGTTCCGAGAAAGTCGCCTACCTCGCGGGTCTTCGGATCGAGCATCTTGATCCGGTGATTGTAAGTGTCCGCGACAAGCAACTTGTCGCCCAGGCTCTCGATCCCGAGCGGATGCTGGAACCTCGCACCGTCACCTTTTCCCGTCTTGTCCCCGAATTTGAAAAGGTCGCCTCCGGCGAGCGTTTCGACATTCCCGGCTCTGAGATCGATCTCGCGGATTATGTTCGATTCGCTGTCAGCGACGAACAGATCGTCTCCGATCGTGGCGAGCCCGGAAGGCTGGGCAAAGGCGGCGCGCTTCACCGGACCGTCCGTCCTGGCTTCCCAGCGGCTCCCCGCGTACGGGTCCACCCGGCCGTTCTTGATGTCGAGCCTCCAGATCTGATGAGATCCGGCCATCGCTATGTAAAGATATCCGCCGGCCAGTTCGACATCCCACGGCGACCGCAGGGCAGTTTCAACACCGGGTCCGCCAAAACCGCTAAAGCCTTCGAGCGTCCCCGTACCGGCTAGCGTTTCAACTCTTCCGGCTTTGAGATCCACCTTCCGGATCAGATGATTTCCGGTGTCCGCGACGTAAAGGATGTCGCCGTCGAGAGCCATTCCCTGAGGACGGCTGAAGCCGGCGGACGCGAGATCGCCGTTTTCCGCCGATGCCTTCCCGCTGCCGATGGTACCGATGAGACTCCCGTCGAGTTTCGTGATCACGATGCGGTTGTGGTTTGAATCCGAAATGAAGAGCCTGCCGGACCTCTCATCCGCGAGGACCTTGCCCGGGAAGGCAAGCGGCAGGTCACCCACCTTCGCGCGTTCAAGCGCGAAGCTGAGCGGGGACTCGTCAAGCTTGCCTCGCTTTCGGAAATCAGCCGCCGTGTCCGCGATCGCCCGGTCGATCGTTTCGTAATTTCCCTCGCCGGAGACCCTGCCGACTATGTAGCCGTCAGGATCGATCAGCACCTGTGTTGGCCATGCATTCACAGCGTAGGCATTCCAGATCGCGAAGTCGGAATCGTTCACGACCGGATGTTCAAGGCCGTACCGAAGGATGATATTCCTTATGTTTTCCGTGTTCTTTTCGTTGTCGAACTTGGCGGAATGAACGCCGATTACGACAAGCTGATCGGGATATTTCTTTTCAAGGCGCTTCAGATCCGGAATGATGTGGATGCAGTTGACGCAGCCATAGGTCCAGAAATCCAGGAGAACGACCTTTCCCCTGAGGCCGGCCATGGAAAGGGACTTTTCGGTGTTCAGCCAGCCGTTCCCCCCAGTGAGTTCCGGCGCCCTTACTTTCTGTTTTTCTCCGAAGTAGTTCGATCCCAATGTCTTAGCCTGCGTTTCGAAGGGCAAACCCAAAACGACCGCAAAAGAAAGCAAAAGGACCGGAATGGCCCATAGCTTTCCCAAAAAACGGTCGCCGCGGATTCCAACTCCCGATCCTTTGAACATCCCTAAAATACTTCCCTTGCTCCGCAACCGGCGTCTCTTACCAGTTGATCGATCCTTCTTGAGTTTCGTCGATCACCGCCAGGTCCTCTCCCTCGTCGAAGAAGAACAGTTTCATCTGGTCGAACAGGTAGTCATGCGAGTCCGGATTTGAAAGATCCAGCCCGAAATGATTGATTATCTGCTTCTGTTTCTCCAGCCACTCCGTCCAGCATTCAGCGCAGATCTCCGAGCCGATCTTTGCTCCGAGTTCGGTCGGCAGCGGCGAGTGGCCCAAAGGAGCCGTCTTTTGACTACAACGCCCGCATTCGAATTTGTCGTTCTTGAAAAGTCCCATTTCTTAACTCCTGATAATCCGCAAATGACCGGATCTTATTCCGCGATCATGCGGCAGCGGCCTTTATGGCCGCGATGATGTCCTCGTCCTTCGGCCTGAAAACGCTCAGCGACTTTACGCTGTGCTCTTTTATCGTACCGTCCTTTCCGATCACGACCACTGCTCTTGCCGATCGACCTGGCAGCCAGGACTTCACCCCATATTTCCCTACCGCCTCGCCCTTCTCGTCGGAAAGCAGTGTAAACGGGAAATCGTATTTCTCCTTGAAGTTCCTGTGAGAATCGACCGAATCTGTGGAGATCCCGATCACCGTTGCGCCCGTAGCCTTGTAGTCTTCCCAGTTATCACGAACCGAGCATAGTTGCTTCGTTCAGACAGGGGTGTCGTCGCCAGGATAGAACAAGAGTGCGATCACCTCGCCCTGGTGATCGGAAAGTGTCCAGTCATTTCCGTCGCCGTCCTTCAGGGTAAAGTCGGGAGCCTTGTCGTTTATTTCCATAAGTTCACCTTCAAACCGAATTGATGATTTTATCTCTTTGGCGGAGGACCCGCAATCGGCGCTGTTTCACAGGGGACAAGCACTGAGGACAAATCGTTCAGAATCTTCTGATCAGAACCACCCCAAGAACGATCAGCGCCGTGCCGGCGACTCGTGCCAGGCTGATCTGCCTGACAGGCACGTCAAAAAACCCGTAATGATCGATGATCAGCGTCAGGACCATCTGGCCGGCAATGATCAGGCTGAACGTAAGGGCAACGCCGAGCCTGGGCACAAGAATGACCGTGCAGGCGACGAAGTATGCGCCGAGGATGCCGCCGGTCCACGCAATCCACGGAACGTTCTTCGCTGTCCAGATGCTGGAGAGTTGACCGCCGGAAGCGAGGACATAGATCAGGAGCGCGACGGAACCGATCACAAAGGAGGCGAACGCAACCACTATCGGGTTGCTTATGAACTCGTTCAGCTTGTTGTTGATCGCCGCCTGGGCCGTGCCCGCCATTCCGACGGTAACAGCGAGGAGCAGAAAGAAATAATTGCTGATGAAGGATCGCATACCGGGTTAGTAGGTTATCTTGTCCGGGAGGTCTACCCATGCCTGGAAGAGCTCTTTGGAACTATCCCTCAGGATGTTCTCGGAAGGGAGTCGCCGTTCTCCGACCGAAAGTGCGATCTCTTCGTAGATCATCTCGTCGTCGAAACCCGCCGCGGCAGCATCCTCCCTCGTTCCGGCGAAGAAGAACTTCTCCGGCCTTGCCCAATAAATGGCTCCCAGGCACATAGGGCACGGTTCGCAGGTCGTGTAAATCCGGCAGCCTTCAAGTTGAAAGGCGCCTATCGCAGTGCACGCGTTTCTGATCGCGACGATCTCGGCGTGGGCGGTGGGGTCGTTTGTCGAAGTAACCTCATTGCATCCCTCGCCGACGATCTCGCCCGCCTTTGCCACCACCGCGCCGAACGGGCCGCCCTTGCCCGACAACATTCCCGAGCGGGCGATCTCCAAAGCTCGCAGCATCAATTTCTCGTCGTCCCAATGCATCTTCAAATGTCAGGCTCTTCACGCCTTGCCTTTCTCTGCGGTTCGGAATCCTCGCGTCTGAACCTGCGTTTTCCGTGCTTGTTGTATGTGTATCGTTCTGCGATATACCTGGGCGCGATGATGTTCGCAAGTTCCCAGGTAATGTCCATCTCGGTGTTCACCGTCGCCGTCGCCATCCGCGATTCCTGCATCATCAGCACGCTGCCGATAAAGATGAAAAGGATACCGATCAGCCCTATCGGGATGGGCACCCACGCGTAGTGGTCCAGGATCCCGGCAATGCCTATAGTCAGGCTCGTCAGGACAAACATCAGAAGTCCCGCGTAGAATGTGAACAACGCTCGCTGCAGGATCCTGGAGCGGGTAGTGACCTTATCGAGAAGATCAAAAACCGCCTCGACCCTTTTCTCGTAAAGAACTATCTGTTCCTTGTCTTCGGTCGTGATAAGCTCGGCGAGCCTCCTCTCAAGTTCGCGCACCCGATCGATAACCCTTCCGAGCCTGGTTGAGGTCGAAAGCACCAGCGTGCCGGTTGCCGAGATGAGAAGGGCGGGCGTGATCATCGCCGTGAGAAAGGCCATCGTCGACGAAAGACTCAGGTCGGCGGGATCCGGAAGATTTTGAAATAATAGCGCCAACATACCGACGATCAAGACACAGGCGGTCAACCAAGATGAAGCAAAACAAGGGAACTATAAGAGTTTTGAGACACGAAAGCAACGCGCTTTCCGGCAATCCCCTGGGCGATCCTCACGAGCGGGATCTGTACGTTTATTTGCCTCCCGGCTACGATGAGGACACCCAAAGAAGATACCCGGTCGTGCACTGCCTGACCGGTTTTACGGGTCGCGGAAAAATGTTTCTGAACGACAGCGCTTTCTCGCCGAATCTCGCCGAAAGAATCGACTCGCTAATCGGAGAAGGACGCGTCCGGCCGTTCAT
>JAHEEZ010000139.1 GCA_024640445.1 Acidobacteriota bacterium
GTTTGGCTCGACCCCTGAAGAAACCGCGATGACCCTCGCGGCATTTCTCAGCAGATATCTGTTGATTTGTGACATAGGAAAGAGAACGTGGCGTGTCAGCACCAGCTTCGATCGTCCGGCAATCCGCGCGGCGAATGCTGCCGGAGCGTAGTCACGCGCCATATGAGCGTGGACGATGTCGGGCTTCAAGTCACGGATCAGACGGGATAGCCGAAATGCCGCCAACATGTCCGCTGATCCGCGCAGGGAAACCTCATAAATGCGGTCTGAGGATAATCCTTCCAGCCTGTCTTTCCAGCCGCAGCCCGGCCGCACCGCAGCAAAGACGGTGTTGCCGCGTTCTGAAAGACCCGCCACGAGATCGCAGAAGTGCTTCTCGCCGCCGCCGAAACTCTCCGATGATGAGATCTGAAGGATCCGCATTTCCAGATAATTCTAGATCGAATCCGCCGGAATTGATATCGGGAGAAATAGAAAAGGCGCTTCCCCCGAAGGAGACGCACCGAAATACCGCCTTGCGACGCAATCCAAGTCTGGAAACGCGCCCCCAACTGCATTTGGAACACCCGGCATTCAAAAAACCGGACAGACTGACATTCAGACTTGACCAGTCATGCAGGGCAGGTCACCGCCAAATTTCATGTAGCCAATTGCTTGCGCTGCAAGCTTTTATGTTGATCCCGTAATTCGGGAAGTGTCAGTTATGAAATAGGTCTTGAATTCATTGGGGTTGATTAACTAAAAAGCAATTTGAGTTCCTTCGAGTTTTAGGTCATTATGCTCTGTTCGTGAGGAACCGAGTTCCTCAGAGGGGAGCTACAAACAGGTTACTAAGGCTGTTTCAGTTAGGATTTCCGTGCGAGGGAAACAAATGTCGAGACGATTTAGTTCGGGCGTGGGCAACGCAGGTGTATTTAACGGCAACAATACCGCACTGTAAGTTTGAAAGAGGGCCCGGTCCGGAATGGGGCAAGAAGGCTAAGGGAAATAGATTGAACGATTTGAGCGGATTAAATTACTACAAATCTCGCACAGCGAGTATCATTCGTGCGATTTGAGCGATTTTGGGTTTGACAAAGGATATTTTCGGAGTTACATTAGGGACGAAATTAATTAGATACATACATACAGGTAAATTACCGGGAGAAGAAATGTCACATTTAGCTTATTCAGAAGTTGCGGAGAAGGCCCCGCTTCACAAGCGTATTCAGGCGCGGCTTCAGGCTCAGGTAACCTGGGTTGACGAAGATTCTGAACAGAAGATCTCAGTTCTGGGTACGACGGAGAACGTGAGCGAGGCGAACGCGTTAATTAACATCACAGTGCTTCCCAAAGTGGGTAGCGACGTAAAACTTAGACTTTATGACGATAAGAAATCGATCATTGAGGTTCCTGCAAAGGTGATCAGGGTCGAGCGCGATCCCGGCAAGCCCCAAGCTGCTTTGTCGGTGATCAAGAACCTAAGTAAGTGGAAAGATGAGGTTCTCGCGGCAGCCCAGGATTGGGTCTCCCGCGACATGCGGCTGAATTATGAAGGCGACGACTGGCTGAATTAAGCAGCCGGAGATTTGGTTTGGTTTGAAACGCGGGGGAAGTTTGAAACTTCTCCCGCATTTTTGTGTAATAGATTCAAGAATTGCGCCGGGCAAACGCCGAGCGGCCATCTGCGCATCCTGTATCCGAATGTACAAAGCAATTACTGTTTTCATTATCGCCTTCGCTGCGATCTGCGCGTCAGCGCAGACTCCCTCAAAACAAGAGCCTATCTCGCAGACCGAATTTGTGAAGATGCTCTACGCGCTTGAAGCCTCTCCTGGGAAGAAAGCTGAGTTTGTGGAAGAGCTAAGGATTCGCGGGATCGGGTTCGCGCTTACAAGCGGTCTTCGCAGTCTCGCCGCATCGAAGTCAGCCAACGACGCCGAATTCCGGCGGACGCTTGAAGAGGCGAACCGACGGAGGGAGAACCCCGCGGCCTCGCAGCTTCCGGATGCCGGGGAAGCCGCCGCTGCTCTTGAGAATACGCGTACCGCGACGCTCGCCGCGGTAGATGACATGCCGGATTTTGTCGTGAAGCAGAGGATACGCCGCTCAATCGCCTTCGCGGGTACCGGGAACTTTACAAGCAGGGACCATCTTGTCGTCGGGGTCAGCTACAGGGCGAGCGGTCAGGAAGAATACCAGCTGCTTTCGATCAATGGCGTAGTCCAGACCGATACAAAATCAAAGGACAGCTACTCTGAGGCCGGCGGTACAAGTTCAACGGGCGAATTCGTGTCTGTCCTGGATACGGTCTTTAAGCCTGAGAGCGACACCCGGTTCGAGGTCGTGGACACCGATGTGATACGTGGCCGGCGAACGATTGTCTTCAATTATTCGATCACAAGGGACAAGGCACGCCAGCAGATAACCTCGCTGTCATTCGTGCCTGACTCCACGATCTCCGGAATGCGCGGAAGGATCTGGATCGACCGAGAGAAGTTCAGGGTATTGCGGCTCGAGAGCATCGCTACAGAAATACCGTCAGATTTCCCGGTCACTGCGGCAAGCAGGCTGATCGATTACGATTGGGTGACGATCAACGACGAGCAGTACCTGCTTCCTTCGGTTTCTGACGTAAGGCTTACATTCAGGCAGGGTAAGGAATCCTACGAATCCCGGAATGTGATCCAGTTCCGTGATTACCAGAAGTTCGGCACAGAAGTGATAATCACTGACGAAGACGATGTAGTGATTCCCGAAGAGGGTGCCGATACTCCCCCTCCCCTTCGGAAGGACGGGCCGCCGCCTCTTCCTAAGGCGCCGCCGCTTCCGTGAACTAAGGGACTCCGCTTAATCAAAGAGGCAAAACTTGCTCGAATTAGTAACACTAGACGAAACAATTGTGCTCGATATCCGGTACGCGCGGAGTGACAACTTCGTTGGCCGGCCGGTTTATGACGAGGCGCGGGCTTTTCTCCAGCCGGTTGCGGCTGACGCTTTGGTCCGTGTGCACCGGGCCCTTCGGCATGATGGATTGGGCCTTGTTATTTACGACGGTTACCGACCCTGGTCGGTGACCAAACTGTTTTGGTCCGTGGTACGCGAGGACCAGAAGCGTTTTGTCGCGGATCCGGCCGTGGGCTCAAAGCACAACCGGGGATGCGCGGTAGATCTTAGTATTTGCGACATTGCCAGCAGAGCACAGTTGCCGATGCCTTCCGACTTCGACGAGTTTAACGAAAAGGCGGCGCCTGATTATAAGGGCGGTACCGTAGAACAGCGCGCAAACCGGGACAGACTCCGTTCTTTGATGGAAGCGGAAGGGTTCTCGGTCAATCCAAAAGAATGGTGGCATTTTGATCACCGGGACTGGCAATCGTATGAGATTCAGGATCTGTCGTTCGCGGAACTCTCGATCTGACGAATCGCATCGGACAAAATAGAAAGGGCGGAACCAATGTGGGTTCCGCCCTTTTCCGGTTTGGTCATAAAACCGGCCTTTAGTCCTTTGAGGCGACACCCAGAGGATTCCCTTCTGTATCGAGATATGTGATCGACTTGCCAAGGCCCTCGATCTCCTTGAGCCTTGGTTCGATCACGCTTCTGTCGCCGACGATGACGATAGCCATCTTGTCCGGGTTCAGATATTTCTTCGCCACACGGTTCACATCCGAAAGCGTCACCGCGGAGATCTTCGCGAGGTATTCGTTTACGTAATCATCCGAAAGGTCATAGATCACAAGGTTAGAGAGCTGATTTGAGATCTGTCCGATCGTTTCGACGGTTCTGGGGAACCTGCGGATCAAACCTTGCTTGTTGTAGTCCAATTCGTCTTGCGTGACAGGTATCGCACCCCTGATGCCGTTAAGTTCCTTAAGGAACTCGATCACCGATTCCTTCGTGACGGCGGTCTGTACGTCTGCGGACGCTGTGAACGGACCCGGTCCCCGCCGGAATGAGAACCCGGTTCTCGCTCCGTAGGTGTATCCCTTGTCCTCGCGCAGGTTCATATTCACGCGAGCCGAGAACTGGCCGCCGAGGATGTTGTTCATCACCTGTATCGGAAAGTAATCAGGATTGTCTCTGGCGACGCCGGGCTGGCCGATGCTCAACACAGACTGGGCCGCACCAGGTTTGTCGATGATGTAGATTCCTGGCTTTTCGAAATCCGCCGCTTCCGGCACCTTTGTTTCCTCTAACTTCCCGGGCTTCCATGCGGAAAACGCCTTCTCGAGCTTTGGCAACAGAGCCTTTTCGTTCACATCTCCGACGACAATGAGGACAGCGTTGTTCGGGACGTATTGGCCCCGATAGAAGTTGACCAGGTCCTCGCGCTTCATCGCCTTGACCGAATCTTCATTTCCAGAAAGCGCGCGTCCGTACGGATGGTTTGCTCCGTAAAGGAGCTTGCTATATGCGACATTAGCAATCGCATTCGGGTTGTCCTTTCGCTGAAGAAGGCTTACCAGCAGTCTCCGCTTGGCAGTCTCGAATTCATCCGCAGGGAAAGAGGGGTTGGTGGCGACGTCGGCAAAGATGTCGAGCGCCGCATCCAGATGTTTCGAAAGTGTCAAAAGCGAGGCATCTGTCGAATCCCAGTCGGAACCCGCTCGAATGCTCGCACCAATAGACTGCAGCTCATTCGATATCTCAACGGCGGTCCGCTTGGCGGTGCCTTCGCTCAGCATGTCAGCAGTCATCGACGCAAGACCTTCCTTTCCGGCGGGATTCGCCGTACCGCCCGTCTTGATGATCAGGTTCATAGCGATCATCGGGAGCTCCTTCTGAGGAATCATCCAGACTTCAAGCCCGTTCGAAAGCTTCTTCTTTTCGATCCCGGGCAGACTGAATTTCGGATCCGGCCCGGGCTTTGGAAGATTCTTCGAGTAGTCGGTATCCGCATTTACAGATTCTTCCCGCTCCGAACTTTCTTCATCATCTTCCGAAGAAGGCCGGTTCGCCGCCGCGCCTCTTGTCGGCGCCCCCTGAGACTTGCCGGGAACAAAGCTCATCACCAGTCGGTTGGCCGTGAGGTATTCGTTCGCGACGCGTTTCACGTCCTCCGGCGTTACCTTGCGGTACTCCTCAAGCTGTTCCTGGAAATTGTCCGGGTTGTCGAAGAAGGTCGCGTTGCCATTCATGCTGTCGGCCTTGCCCAGCACCGTCTGCAGCCCAAAGATGAACCTGGACTCGTACGCGTTTAACGCGCGCGCCACTTCATCGGCCGTCGGCGGGTTCTTCTTAATGTCAGCAATGATCGAATCGATCTCCTTTTCAGCATCGTCAAGCGAGCCATTCGGCCGTGCAGTAGCGGTAACGCCGAATGTTCCGCCGATCTCGCGCGTACCGTTCGAAGCAAACACCGTCTGCACAAGCTTCTTGTCATAGACAAGCGAACTCTGAAGCCTTGAACCTCGGCCTGAGGAAAGAATGGACGCCAGAATATCAAGCGCCGCCTCGTCCGGATGCATTCTCGGAACGGAATGCCAAACAAAGTACCTTCTTGGAAGCCTGACGGCGTCCTCATATTCTTTCCTGATCTCGCCTTCGATCGTCGGCTTGGCAGGATCCGGCCGGTCGATCTCTTCGCCCCTTTTGATCGGGCCGAAGTATTTCTCCACCCACCCCGTCGCCTGCTTCTCATCAAAGTCCCCGGCTATCACAAGAGAGGCATTGTTCGGCGCATAGTACTTCCGGAAAAACGCCTGAACGTCTTCCATTGAGGCTGCGGAAAGGTCTTCAAGCGAACCGATCGTCGTCCAGTGGTAAGGATGGTCCTTCGGATAAATGATGCTCGAGATCTTTTCGAACGCGGTTCCGTACGGCTGGTTGTCGTAACGCTGGCGCCTTTCGTTCTTGACGACGTCGCGCTGATTGTTCAGCTTGTCCATCGTCATAGCGTCCAGCAGTCCGCCCATTCTGTCCGCTTCCAAAAAGAGCGCAAGTTCCAGAAAATTCGACGGCACGACCTCGTAATAATTGGTCCGGTCGGGATTTGTCGACCCGTTGATGTTCGCGCCCGCTTCCTGAAGCGGCTTGAAGTAATCTTCGTTGTAGTTCTTCGAACCCTGGAACATCATATGCTCGAACAGATGGGCGAAACCCGTTCGGCCCGGCACCTCGTTCTTGGAACCTACGTGATACCAGAGATTTACCGCGACGATCGGCGTTGATTTATCCGGATGAAGGATCACCCTGAGACCGTTCTTGAGTGTGTATTCCTTAAATTGCACCTTTGGCAACTGTTCGGCTTTTTGCCCATTAACGATCGGAACTGACATAAGGATCATTGCGATAAAAAAGACGATCGATCTTCTAAAGTTCATTACTTTCTCCTCTATGGTCTTCGTAGAGATATTCTGAATTTTTCGGGAAGTTCAATGATAAGAAATCAGCCGTCCGTTTGCCAACGGAGAGCACGGATTGGGTGTGGAAACGGGACACTTTCAAGGACTAGCTACTGAGGATCTTCGTCGACAGTTCCACCGACGGCGAGTTTTCTCTTGGCGAGTACCCGAAGATCGGGTTTTCTGGAGGAGACCTCTATGACCCTTGTCTCGCCGGGTTTTGACTCTGCGAGGGGGCGTTTTGGAGTATAGGTCACGACATAATTCGAATCGATGACGTTCGCGATCAGGTCTGCCTTTTCGATCATCTCGCCGGTCGTTTCCGGCAGGATGAAGAGGCCGCTGGTGTCGTTTGAGAGCTTTTCGAGGAATTCTTCGCCTTTCTTCAAAGCCTCCTCTCTTTCGCGCAATGTCTTGATGAATGCCGGGTCCGTGTTTACGGTAACCGCAGAAGGAGTAGTAGCAACGTCTTTGACACCGTTAGGCAAAGTCTCCGCCACCTCGGGCGGCATCGCCTTTCTTGGAGAACCTTTCTGAACCGTTTTCGATTGTTCTTTGATCACTTCCTTCTCAAGAGCCGTGTAGCTGATAACGTGGACATTTATGTTGGTGCCCAACAAGGTCCGGAGTTCCAACTCTCTCCTCTCATCGCTCCAATAGCTGTCGGTGCCGTCAGAGACGATCACAAGATGGCGGTTCTCAAGCTCCGAATTTGAGAGGAATCGCGCGGCGAGGTTCAGCGCGTCGCTGAACATTGAGCGCCTGCCGAAGATCAGCTTGCGGTCAAGGTCATCAAGGACCTCTAGTTTGTTAGTCGTCCATTCGGTCAGGATCCTGGCCTTGTCGCTGTATTCGAGCACGGCGATCGAATTCGAAGGATCGAGTTCGCGAATCAGTTCTTTAGCTATCTCCCTCGTCTGCGAAACGTTTTTGACCTGCCTCAACTCGCCCCCAACATCCAGCATTATCAGTACATTTGCAGGGATCCTCCTGACACTCGTAGGCTGGTGCAGTCTCCCGTCTTCCACGATCACAAGATCCTCTTTCGTAACATCAGGAACGAACTCGCCGAAGCGGTTAAAGGCCGAGACGTTGAGCTTGATCTCTTCGGTGACCACTTTCACCGGAACATCGTCGTCAAAAGGCGTCGGAGTTGGCGTCTGCGCGTGAGCGCCGGAAATGAGAAAGGCGAAGGCTAACAGCGCCCCGAATGTGGATCTGATGCAAAAGTACATATCGTTATTATAGACTTTGAACGGCACTGTGATGCGGCACCCGCCGGGAAATATGCTCCGATGGCAAACGGAGGCTATATTTTCGGGTGTTCCTCGACGAATCTGACGAGGTTCCGGACGTACGTATCAAAGGAAGGGCAGGCTATGCCGTGAGGTGCGAGCAATTCGTCGGCGATCTTTGTGTCGTATGTCTGGGGAATGAAGAAATACGGAACACCGGAATGCGGAAGGCCCGTCAGAATCGGCGACACAGGAGTGCTCAGGAACGCTTCAACCATTTTTGGCGGCGGCGTTATCACGGAACGTTTGTTCGTGATCGACTCCGCGATCAGGTCGCAGATCTCCTTCGTCGTAAGCGGGTCGGGATCCGCAAGAGCGATGGTCTTTCCGGCCGCTTTGTCGTCCTTTGAGAGAGCCGCCATCGAATCGACCACAAAATTCACAGGGACAAGATTAAGCCTTACGTTCTCGTTTCCCACATTCACAAGTCTGAATACTTCGGGCGCGCGAAGCAGAAACTTGATCACATAATAAATGCCGTCGTATTTCGCGGTCTCACCGGTGTTTGAATCGCCGCACACGACCGACGGCCGGAAGATGGTGACCGGAACGGTTTCCTTGAGCTTCTCCACTTCCATCTCGGCGCGGTATTTCGTTTCTTCGTAGTAGTTACGAAAGCCCTTGTCGTGTCCGAGCTGGTCTTCGAAGATCCTGTCTTCGCGTTTCCCTGCGACATAGCAGGTCGAAATGTAGTTGTAACGCCGCAGGTTCCTGGTCTTTGAGACCAGGTCATTCACGTTCTTCGTGCCTTCAACATTGACCTTGAAGGCGAGGTCCTTTTCTACGCCCAGATCGTAGATCGCCGCGAGATGGAATACGTCGGTTGTTCGATCGACGACTTCCTTCAGGTCCGACGGTTCCATACCGAGATCCTTCTTTGTGATATCGCCCAGGATCACTCGAAAGTTTCCGGGATCGACACCGGTAGAATCGGCAATGTCGCTTATGTCGCTCTTAGCCTTGTCCGCGAACTGGTCCTGTACAAGAAGGAAGAACCGCGTATCGGCCTCGGCAAGCCGTTCGACAAGCCGTCCGGCGAGAAAACCGGGGAAGCCCGTAATAAATATCGTTTGGTTTTCGCTCATAACTTTCAGAGCCCCTGTCGATCACTCATCGTCGGAAAAGATCACGTTCCGATTCTGCTTCGTGTTGACCGTCAAATTGAAAACATCCGGCCGCGAATAATGCCCGTCTGTGTCCATAAGCAGACGACCTTGGTACACCTTCGCGAGATCAAGCTCGGCGTAGACGGTCGCCGGATCGTCAAACAGCGGTTCGGCAACGTACGAGATATCGGGCGAGATGACGGCGCTTCCTCCGCGCATAAGTTCTTCGCTTCGCATCGATTCGAGGAGAGCGCGAACTTCCGTATCATCCGTACCGAGAGAATCGAAACCCTCAAGCGCGTTTGTTTTGCTCATCACGCAGCCGGAAGCGAGTACAAAACACTGACCCTCAAAAGCGTATTGGCGGCTGGCGATCTGGTGGCGCTCGTGGACCGTCGGATACTGCGCAACATGGATCACTTCGTGCTTCGCGTGCATTGCCGCACGTGCAAGCGGCATCCAGTGTTCCCAGCAGATCAGTCCGCCGAGTGTTCCGTATG
>JAHEEZ010000140.1 GCA_024640445.1 Acidobacteriota bacterium
GGTCGAATCGGAAGGCCGGTAAAAAGCGACATCAGCCTTGCCGTCTCCCGTAAAATCAGCGGGGACGAGCTTGTCGTCAGGAGCTCCGAAGGTGATGCCGAGAGCGGTGATGGTCTGGCTTCTCAGGATCCACCACTGGGAAGAAGAACCTTCGGGAGCGGCATTATCAAGTACCGCGGACGGGGTCGGACGGAACACCGACACGTCCGTCTTCGAATCGCCGTCGAAGTCGAAGCGTGCCGTTCTTCCCGCCGACTGCAGCTGAAAGTCGTACATTCCCTTGCCGTGGGTCGCGATCCGCAGATATTTCGGATTTGAATTTGTGATCGCCATTCCGAAGACGGCGACCCGAGGAAGGCCCGTTCCAAGCGGCTGCCAGTTCAGACCCGCGTCCGACGAAGCATAGACGCCGATGTCCGTTCCCGCGTAAAGATTGTTTGAGTTCTGAGGATCGATCGCGAACGCGCTGACGGGTATCTGGGGGATCGTGTTTGGACCAGTCCCGATCGCCGCGGACCAGACCACGTTCTGGGTGCCGAGGTCCGTGAGATTCGAGGTTTTGTAAACGCTGTTGAGTCCAAAACTGGAGAGCGTCGCATATGCGATCGCCGGATTCGAGGGATCTATCACCAGACGTGCAATGAATCCCGCAGGCACATTGTTGGCCGGATCCAGATTGGCGAGGGTCGAACTTCCGTTGATCGTGCCGAACATTCCGCCGTCGGCAAGACCGACAAGCCGGACGTTGTCATCTGCGGGACCTATCCCGATCGCGGAAATTGGAACACCGCTCGAGATCGGGCCCTGACTTACGATCGTATGGTTCAAACCTGTGTCTTCTGTTCTGTATAACCTGTCCGTGCCGTAATAGACCGTGTTCGGATTGCCGGGGCCCCTCTGCAAGGGCGCATAAAAGAGGACCGCCGAATCGTTGCAGTTGATCCCGTTCGCCGGGGTGGTGCCGTTACACCCGCGGAATGTCCAGTTGCTGCTGACGGTCGGCCTGTACGAGTACCCGACCACCGAATTGATCCTGTTGAAATATGTGTGGTACATCTTCACATTTACAAGATCGGCCGCATTCTGGTCTATCACAGCATAACCGCCGTCGCCGCCGTCAACACGGGTCCAGGCGCCGGTCGGGTCCATATAGTTTGTGCCGTTGTCCTGCGTTCCGCCGATCGAGAACTTAGCGTCCGTCGGATGAACGTCGACGCTCATGAACTGCGTCGCGAAGAACTGCGTGTTGTTCAAAGCCGCCCAGTTGCTTCCGCCATTTGCGGACTTGTAGATTCCGCCGTCCGTGCCAAGAAAGATCACCGCAGGATTCGATCGCGAAATCGCGATCACATGCGTGTCCACGTGCACGCCGGTGCCGCTGGAAGTGAAGGTCGTGCCGCCGTTATCCGAGAATCCAAATACCAAACTGGGCGCTCCTCCAAGATAGACACGATCAGCGTTCGTCGGGTCCACCCCGACCGCAATATTGTAGAAGCACTGCGGCGTGCAGAAATTGTTGTCGATCTTCTCCGTCCAGGTGACTCCGCCATCGGTCGATGCCAATACGCGCCCTCCGAGGTTCCCGGTTGCAGCGTAGAAGGTCGCGTCCGTATCGGCCACAGGATGAATTGACGCGAATTCAAAGGTTAGTTCGCTCGTTGAACTGGATGTGACCGGAAAGGGCTGCGTAAACGCGACCGCCGCAGGAGATGCGGCAAGCGCGTTAACGGTCCTGTAAATGCCGCCGGTTCCGCCGCTCGCCACTACTCCGGCGATCAGGATCTGCGGATCTGCCGGGTCGGCTGCGATATCGCGTACGCTGGCATTAACATTTCCCGCAAGCCCGGTCAGTTTCGAGAATGTCGGGCTCCCGGATGCCGCGTTCGTCGATCGGTACACGCCGCGCGAAGGAAAAGCCGAGGTCGTTCCGGAGATGCCGCCGAGTCCGGACGTGGTCGCAACGAAAATGACATTGGGATCGGTCGGATGGACCACGATCCGGCTTATACCGCGGCCGGTGAAAACATCGCCGCCGCCGTCGCCTGCGTTAAAGGGTCCCAACAGCGTCGCTGACGTGGTTGCATTCTCGATCCTGTAAACTCCGACCCCGAAGAAACTGTCGGTCGAGAAATTATGCTCGCCCGTTCCTACGTACACGATCTCCGGATTCGAATCAGAGATCGCGATCGCGCCGATCGCGAGGCTCTGGGCGCCATCCATGATCGCGGTCCAGTTGGCGCCGCCGTCAGTGGAGCGATAAAGACCGCCCTGCGCCGTGCCGACAAAGACGATATTTTCATTCGTCGGATGCACGGCGATCGAAATTACTCTTCCGGACCAGGGGAAGCTGCCGTTCGGGATCGGCGCCGGCCCGACGGGAGTCCACGCGGACGTAAGAAGGTCCCGTCTAAGTGAGTCCGGCATTTGCTCGATCTCTATCTCTTGCTGCTCAAGTTTCTTTACCGCGGCTTCCCGCAAGCCCGGATCCATCGTGCCAGTTCCGTTGAGCCCTCTCATGATTCCGAACTGTTCTGCCCTGAGGCGAAGGAAGTCCTCCTTGGGCATCGTAGACTTGGCATTCTTGAGGATCGTCGGAATATCCGGCTCGATTTCGACGAAGGGGTTATCGATCTGGGCAACCGCCTTTTTGAGGACCGGAAGGAACAGGTACACGATCGCCGACAAGATCAGCGTCGCAAAAATCAGCAGGATCGTCCCGGTCCTGCGCCAGGATCTACGTGTTCCCTTGGTCATTAATTTCTCCTTACTTTGGGTCTTGGCAGTGCGGGATCTGTCCGCTCATCGCTGTTCAGTGGAAATGGTGCGGTGAGCGTGTCGAATCAGTGAGATCCCGGGTTCGTTTGTCTATTTGTTTTCAGGCGTCCGCGTAATTCGTTTGGAACTGCAAACGGTTAGTACCTGCGAACCGATGTCCTGTGAACATACTATTTATAGCATATACAAGTTTTTCGGCGGATGCGGCGGCCGCAGGAAGCGATTGGATCCATGATCGGGAGAACACGGTCTTGGCTCTTCAGGTCCTGATCGAGGCGTCAACTGAGAGGGGACAGGAACGCGGCGGTTCCTCAGTTCGAGATAGTTCCGTTTTCGCTTATTTCAGGCGCGGTGTCCGGGAAATCGAGGCCCGACAACCTCCTGATGGTAGCGACGGCAGATCCTGTTTCGTCCGCGGTGAGCACCCCCCAGCCCTCAAGCCTGAATGGATGGATCTTCCCGCCCATAAACTCACCTTCAGGCCCGAGATCGACCGTCAGCACAAGCGTTTCAGCCGTATCTCCTTCAAGCCGGAACCGGCCGTATGTGCCAAAATTTCCCAGCGAATATGCGATCAGGCGGTCCTTGTAGATCTCCATCGCTCGCAGTACGTGAGGGCCGTGACCGATAACAAGGTCCGCACCGGCGTCTATTACTGTCCGGGAGAACAAGGGCAGATTCCCGCGTTTTTCCCGAAAGAAGAGTTCGGTGGATCTCGGCACTCGTTTGGCCGCGGATCCTTCGGCGCCTCCGTGGAATGAAACCACGACGATATCGGCAACCTTGTCCGCTGCTTTCACGGCGGCGCGGGCCGCCACCAGGTTGTTGACGTCAAGTGATATCGGGTTGGTCGCGAATCCGATGAATGCGATCTTCTTTGCGCCGACGGTAAGATACGCGGTGGAATACTTGCCGCGGTCGCTCCCGGCGAACTTGATCCCTGCCTTTTCCAGGGCGAGCCGGGTCGAGGCCCTTCCCGCCGGGCCGAAGTCGCTTGCGTGATTGTTCGCCACGCTGAACACATCAAATCCGACTTCTTTCAAATATCCCGCAAAACGTGTGGGCATCCGGAAGGCAAAGCAATTTGCACGGCCCGTACCGCACTTTTCCGAAACGCCCCCATCCGCGAGCGGTCCTTCCAAATTTCCGAAGGCGATGTCCGCGCCTTTGAGGATTCCCGCAACCGGCGAAAAGAGGTCGCGGCCGTCGTTGGGCGGCATCCGGGAATCATCAGGAAAATTTGAACCCATCATTATGTCGCCGACTGCGGCGATCGAAATATTCTCGGAAGGTTTTGCAGGCTGCTGCGGCCGCGACTCTTCCACAAAGGAATTCACGAGCGGCTGACCGGTCCCGACCGGTACATCCGTACCGCCGGCACAGGCGGCCGCGAACGCTAAGGTCCCTGCCAGCGAAAAAGTTACTGCAAGGCGAAAGTGTTTCAGTTTTGTAAACAGCATACTGTCAGATAATGGCGGCCGCCCGATCTTTCTAATTCGTCCGGTGCACCCCTCCGAAAGCTCATTCGTCAGGTTTCGCAATCGTGTCACCAAAACAAGACGCATCGCGGATCATCGATCCATCGATTCTTTGACCAATCTCTCCTGTTCCAGATTGTGGACCGTATAGCTTCCGGTCGCCGGCGAAGCCGAAGGATCCCTACCGACGAAATTCAATCGGGCGCCATCCGGAAGGATTCCCCTTAACCTTGGTTCGACAAAGGTCCATCCACCCATGTTCTTTGGTTCTTCCTGAGTCCAAAAGATCTCCTTTGCATTCGGATAGCTTGCAAACAATTCTTCCAATGCGCTTTGCGGGAACGGATAAAATTGTTCGAGCCGGATGACCGCTACCGTTCCGTTACCGGATCCTTCTTTCGCCGCCTCAAGATCGTAATAAACCTTTCCGGAGCAAAGCACGATGCGCTCGACGGTATTCGGATCCTGGATGCCGTCGTCGTCGATCACCGGCCGGAATCCACCTGAGGTCAACTCGGTAATCCCGGAGGTAGCCGCGGGAAGTCTCAGAAGGCTCTTTGGAGTCATCACTACCAGGGGTCTTAACGTCTCCTGGGTCACCTGACGCCGGAGCATATGAAAATACTGCGCCGGCGTTGTCGGATAACAGACCTGCAAATTATTTTCAGCGCAAAGCTGCAGATAGCGCTCCAGCCTTGCCGAAGAGTGTTCCGGACCCTGGCCCTCGTACCCGTGAGGAAGCAGCATAACCAGTCGGCATTTCTCCTGCCACTTGTCCTCGGACGCCGCGATGTATTGGTCGATTATCACCTGAGCGCCGTTCGAGAAATCCCCGAACTGCGCTTCCCATATCACAAGCGAATCTTTCGCGACCGTCGAGTATCCGTACTCGAAACCGAGTACGCCCGCTTCGGAAAGGGAACTGTCGAACACCTGAAACCTTGATTCCGGAGATTTCTCGCTTCTGAGTTCAGCCAGAGGGCACCACACGGCGCCTGTCTGCGTGTCGTACATCAACGAATGCCTGTGCGAAAAAGTCCCGCGTCCCGAATCCTGTCCGCTCAGCCTGACATGCTTTCCGTCCAGTACGATCGTGCCGAAAGCCATCGCTTCAGCAAATCCCCAGTCCATCGGGTTCTCACCGGAACCCATTTTCGCCCGCCTGCCAAGCTGACCGACCATCTTCGGGTTGATGTTGAAACCCTCGGGAACGATCGAGATCTTGTCGGTAACGATCTTCAGCTCGTCCACTGAAACCGCTGTGTCCAGCACCGCCGAACCATCGTCTTCGACCTCGGCGGGGGCGAGTTCCGGCATCTTCTTCTTTTCGGCGGCGATCCGTTTGGCGTTTTCGAGGATCTCCTCGTACTTGGCGACGACGGCGTCGGTCATCCCCTTCAACTCGTCCTCAGTGATCACGCCGGTCTGGATCAGTTCCTTGGCGTAAAGATGCCTCACGCCGGGGTGGTCCTTCACCCGCTGGTACATCAGCGGCTGGGTATAGCTCGGCTCGTCTCCTTCGTTATGGCCGAGACGCCTGAACCCGACAAGGTCCAGCGCGACATCCTTGTTAAACTCCTGCCGGTATTCGAGCGCGACCTTGGCGACCCTGTAAGCCGCCTCAGGCGAATCTCCGTTGATGTGGAAAATAGGCAGTTGCGTGATCTGCGCCGCGTCCGTCGAATAGATCGAACTTCTGCTCGCTTCGGGAGTTGTCGTGAAGCCTATCTGGTTGTTGACGACGATATGGATCGTTCCACCTGTTCGGTAACCCCGGAGGTTCGCGAGCTGAAGCGTCTCCATGACGATACCTTGCCCGGCGAACGCGGCGTCGCCGTGCAGCAGGATCGGCAGCACGCGGTCAATCACCTCTTCTTTCCGGCCTTCGTCGCCCTGAAGCAGTTCATCCTGCCTCGCGCGCGACATTCCTTCCACGACAGGGTCAACAAACTCAAGGTGCGACGGATTGCAGGACAACCTGATCTTTATGTCGTGGCCGCTCTTCGTTTCGCGGGTGCCCGTCGCGCCCTGGTGGTACTTCACGTCGCCTTCATCGGCGGGGAAGCTCGGATGCGCAGTCCCTTCGAATGCCGTGAAGATGCGTTCCGCCATATCGCCGGTATCGGAATTGCCGACCGTGTTCGCAAGCACGTTCAAGCGTCCGCGGTGAGCCATCCCGAGGAAGATCTCTTCGACGCCCTGTTCAGATGAGATCTCGACCAGCTGATCGAGGAGCGGTATCAGAGTCTCGCAGCCTTCGAGCGAGAACCTCTTCTGGCCCAGGTATTTGCGATGGAGAAACTGTTCGAACTGCTCGGCTTCGATCAGTTTTCGCAAGAGTTCTTTCTGGACCCCGGGTTCAAGCGCTTCCGTGTCGACGAACTGCTGGCGGATCTTTTCGCGTAGCCAACGCTTCTCGTTCTGGTCCTGTATATGTCTGTACTCGATCCCGACCTTTCCACAGTAAGCCCTTCGAAGCACCCAGAGGATCTCGCGAAGCGTCGATCTATCTTTTCCGTGCAGGCCGTCTGTGATGAATTCGCGGTCGAGGTCCCAGATGGTGAGTCCGAAATTCTCAAGATCGAGCTCGCGGTTCGTATGCTCGACCATGTTCAGCGGATCGATGTCCGCCAGCAGATGGCCGCGCACCCTGTAGGTGTCGATCAACTGAAGGACCTTTGCTTGCTTTACCACCTGTTCCCGCTGGTAATCGCCGCCAAGGAGCGAGGGGTTGAAGTCCTCCGCCCATCTGAGAGGAGGGTAATGGATCTCCAGATCTTCAAAGATCTCATCGTAGAAAAGGTGTTCACCGGTAAGGTACTGGTGGATCTTGGCGAGGAAAAGGCCGCTCTCTGCGCCCTGGATCACGCGGTGATCATAGGTGCTTGTGACGGTCATTATCTTGCTGATGCCCAGCGTCGAAAGGGCCGCCGACGTCATTCCCTGGTATTCGGCAGGGTACTCGATCGCGCCGGTCGCGATGATCGCCGCCTGTCCCGCCATCAAACGCGGATTTGAGGCCACGGTGCCGATCGTGCCCGGGTTTGTGAGCGTTATCGTTGTTCCCTGGAAATCGGGTAGTGTGAGGCTTCCGCTTCTCGCGCTCTTGATCACATCGTTGAAAGCGGCAAAGAACTGCGAGAAGTTCATCTTGTCCACGCCCTTGATGTTGGGTACGAGGAGATTGCGCGAACCGTCTTTCTTTTCAATGTCGATCGCGACACCAAAATTGACGCTGTCGCTGATCAGTCTTGAAGGCTTGCCGTCCACGATCCCGAAACCGACGTTCATCTGGGGATACTCTTTCAGCGCCTTGATGATCGCCCAGCCGATCAGGTGGGTGAAAGAGACCTTGCCGAGTCCGCGTGAGGCGAGATTTTCGTTTATCAGCCGGCGGTTCTCTTCCAGGATCTTGACCGGTATCCGGCGGACCGATGTCGCCGTTGGGACGGTCAGGCTCTCTTCCATGTTCTCGACGATGATCTTCGACGGTCCGAATATCGCTTTCGCTTCAACTCCCGCCCTCACCGATGTTTCGCCCGGCGTTGGTATTGAAGGCCGCTCCTCTTTTGCCTGGGCGGGCGCCGGTTGTGCGGCGGTGCCTCCATCTGACGATGCGGGCTTACCGTTACCGCCTTCTGATAGGCCTTTGAAGTATGTCCGCCAGGATTCGTCAACAAGGTCCGGATCGCTCTTGAACCGGTTGTAAAGGCCCTCGACGTAGCTGGCGTTGGCGCCGAAGTTATCTTCGATGAACTTTGAAATGTCCGTCATTGTGTCGCTCACAGTGAAAAATACCCCTTAGATTGAAAAAAACGCGAAAAATAATATTAACGCATCGGGGCAAAAAACGAAACGAGTTCACTGAGTTGGGCGAGTTAACTGAGGTTACGAGGTTCGGCGAGCTTACCGAGTTTGCGGAGTTGGGCGAGTTAACCGAGTTTACGAAGTTCGGCGAGTTCAGTGGGTTCGGCGAGTTAACCGAGTTTACGGAGTTGGGCGAGTTTATCGGAGTCGCCTTTCTACGCTGTCGCCGAACTCCGCAAACTCGCCGAACTCGGCAAACTCAGCCAACTCAGCTAACTCTTTCAACTCAGTCAACTCAGCTAACTCTTTCAACTTAGTCAACTCTCCTAACTTTTTATGGGGCCGCAGTGATGAAAGTGGCAGATGGCCGCGGCGAGGGCGTCCGAGGCGTCGTCGGGCTGAGGAACGGCGTCAAGCTTCAGAAGGACCTTCACCATTTCCTGAACCTGGATTTTCTCCGCATTGCCGTAGCCGACAACGGTCTGTTTGATGAGCCTGGGGCTGTATTCGGCGATCTGCAGGCCGGATGTTTCGCCCAGCAAAAGAACCACTCCCCGGACCTGTCCGAGCTTCAGCGCGACCTTTGCGTTCCGGGCAAAGAAAGCCTCTTCCATTGAAAGGACGTCCGGACTGTACTTGTCTATTACTTGAAGGATTCCTTCGTGGATCTTCAGAAGCCTGCGTGAGAAGGTCAGGCCGCGTCCGGGTTTCACCGCGCCGTAAGCGATGCCGCGGTAGCGAAGCGGACCGCCTTCGAGGACGCCCCAGCCGAGGGACTCGCTTCCGGGATCAATGCCTAGGACTCTCATCATTAAGAAGTCAGAAGTCAGGAGACAGGAGACAGGAGACCGGAGACCGCAATCAGTTCCCCGAGCGGTAGCGAGGGGCACCAGAAAAGTCAGGCCTCGAACCTCGAATTACCAAAGCTGGTTCCGAGAAAAGGGTGAAGAACTGAAAAACTGAGGTTAGATACCCTCATTTTGAAATTTCCAATTTGTAATTTGAAATTCGAGGACCCATCCCCCGTTATTCCAGCTCGCTGTCGTCGATGTCGAAGTTGGAATAGACGTTCTGCACGTCATCGTGGTCGTCAATTGCGTCGTAGAGTTTCAGCATCTGCTGAGCATCGCCGCCCT
>JAHEEZ010000381.1 GCA_024640445.1 Acidobacteriota bacterium
TAGCCGCGACCTCGCTGATGATCGGAGAGCGTATCAATTTGCCATTGTTCAGCATTCGCCGGCAGGCGAGCGCGAGCGCGACGTAAGCACCGGTGATCGATGCGCACCGTGTCCCGCCGTCGGCCTGTATCACGTCGCAGTCGACGAAGATCTGCTTTTCGCCCATCAACTGAAGGTCCACGATCGCACGAAGGCTTCTTCCGATGAGCCTCTGTATCTCCATCGTCCGGCCTGAAGGCTTTTGCGTCTCTCGCCGGACGCGCGTGTGCGTCGCGCGCGGCAGCATTCCGTACTCTGCCGTGACCCATCCCTTGCCGTCGTTCCTCATCCAGGGCGGAACACGGTCCTCTACGGTCGCCATGCAGATGACTTTCGTACCTCCGACCTCGATCAACGCGGAACCTTCCGCATACGGCGAAATGTTAGGCGTTATCTTTGTTTTTCTGATCTCGTCAACGGCGCGAGCGTCTATTCTTGAATAAGTCATGATCTTTCGGGTAAATCGTGAATCGTAAATCGTGAATTGTACTAGTCACTCAATAACTCTCGGTTTGTTTCCGTATACTTAAACATAAAACCCCGGGCGGCAGGCCAACCAAGAACCCCATTCACTTTTTACGATTCACGATTCACTGCGACTCAGTGAGTCGCCCCCGTAAACCTCTATCGCTTCCAATTTTGCCGGGACAGCCCCCAGGAACCGTTCGGCGACCCTGGCAAACCTGTCGGCGGCGTCAGTAACGTAAAAGTGGTCGACATCGTCGCAGAGCTTGCGCTCCCGATTATATGTGATTTGGCCGGTGTTAGCTAAACCCTTGTCTTTGAGCAGTTTTTCGACCTCTTCGGCTGTCGCCTCGCCGGAATCGATCAGTACTACGGATTCGCCGATCGTCTTCTGGATCACATCGCGGAGTATCGGGTAATGCGTACAGCCCAGCACCAGTGCCTGCGGCGCGAACGCTTTCACACCTTCAAGATATTTTGCCGCGATCGAATAGGTCTCAGGTTCATCGATCCAGTTCTCCTCGGCGAGCGGCACGAACAGCGGACAGGCATTCTGAAAGATCTCCGCCTCAGCAGAGGCCGCACGGATCGAATCCGCGTAAGCATTACTCGAAACGGTCGCTTCGGTTGCGATGACCCCGATACGCGGATGGGCTTCACCGGCGGTAAGCGCGACCGCCTTCCTTGCGCCGGGTCCGATCACTCCGACGACATCGACCCCTGTCTTTTCGCGTATCTTCGGAAGCGCCAATGCAGAGGCGGTGTTGCAGGCCACGACAAGAAGCTTGATCCCGAGCGAAGCGAGGAATGACGAATTTTCGATAGCGTATCTCTCGACGGTCGCAAGCGATTTGGTACCGTACGGTACCCGCGCGGTATCGCCAAGATAGACGAATCTCTCGTTCGGAAGCCGGTTATGCAGGGCCCTGTAGACCGTAAGCCCGCCGACCCCGGAATCGAATATTCCTATCGGCAGTTTTCGCTTGTTCTCGAGGTCTTCGGGGTTTTCTTTCATCGGGAAAGGGAAAGGATAAGTTCGGGTGGTTCAAAAGTCAAAAAACCCCCGGGCAGGGGCGCCAAAAAGCCCGAAAGCCCCTTTCGGGGCCTTCGTTCAGCGCGGGAGAAAATTGTGTGGGAGAGTCCGGGTTTGAAATCAAAAGAGCCAGGCAAATAGCTCTTTTATGTGGGAGCAAGCAGGGTTAACAATGACAAGAGCCAGGCAAATAGCTCATTTTGGAGGAACCACTTCCGCGCTTAGCGAAAATCACATAAATTCAGGGACCAGAAGCTTCTCAGCGAAGAGCTTGTTCATTATTTGCGAAACAACCGACTCGCTGACCGGAACCCCTAGCTCGTCACCCATTTCACGGGCGATCGTGCTTTCGTCCTTGTTTCCGTCACATCTTTCCCAAACGAACGTAGAGGTAGGGTTAAGGAAAATGTATTTCCGGTTTACGACATCCTCGATATAGAGCTGTCCGGTTTCTTTCTTTACTACCAGGTCTTCTTTTCTTGCGATTGGTCTCATAACTTTTTTCTCCCAGTCTGAAGTTGCCCTCAGGCGGGAAAGGTTATGGGCAACGCACGTGCCAAAATTCACCGATTACCTCTAACCTCTTACAACTATTCATCTTATCTGTCCTGTCGGTTTCTGATGGACGATCTTGTGCAACCAACCGGCAGTCAAATTGACCGATTCTGGTTTAGGTTACCTGTCATTTTGGAAAAGCAGACGATCAGACCCGAAGCGGAGACCGGGCGCGCCCGAATTCTGTAAGTGTGCAGTGAACTGCTGGCCGGCCAGAAGTTCCAGGTTCAAAGTTTCGCGTTCCACGTAATGCTTCCTTCCTTGAACATTGAAATATCAATTGCGATCTACCAGTTATCAATTCTTACCTGATCGTTGATATTTGCTCATTGGTTAATGGTCATCGCCCCCGGACGCCTCGCTTCCGAGACCTGCTTGACACCTTCAAGGGGTTGAGATAGATTAGTATCTATTAAATAACTATATTGTTATATAGCGATGTATTAAGGTAGAGGTGATCTTATGACGGTAAATGAAATGCTTCGCATGATAGCGGGTGGTTTTATAGTATTGAGTGTTGTCCTCGGAATCTGGGTAAGTCCCTATTTCCTGTATTTCACAGTATT
>JAHEEZ010000382.1 GCA_024640445.1 Acidobacteriota bacterium
GGTTTCTACTACAACTTCTGGCTGGTGTTCATCGGGCTTTTCGTCTATCTCGGGGCGGGGATGGAAGCCGCAGGTGAACAGACACGGTCTGAACTTTCGGGTTTGAAAGTAAGCGACGCGCTGATGAAGAGATTCACCCACCTCAGTCCGTTCGACACTCTCGCGACGGCAGTGGACGCTTTGCTGAACAGCCAGGAGACGGAATTTGTGGTAATGGATTTGGGCGAGCCGATCGGGCTGCTGACCCGAAACGAGATCATCCGCGGACTTTCCGAAAAAGGGCCGGAAGCGAGGGTGTCATCATTCATGAACCGCGAATTCTTCGTTGTCGGTCCGGACCTGACGCTTTCGGATTTCCTTCAGGAAGTGACTTCACACGGACGAGACGTAGCGCTGGTGATGAAGGACGGCGAACTTTTGGGGATGATCGACCGCGAGAATGTCGAGGAAAGGCTGCTTGTCGAACGGGCGCTGCGGAGAGGATGAAGATCGTGAATGGTAAATCGTGAATGAAGAGCGGGAATCCACCGCAGAGACACAGAGGCGCAGAGTTTTTTTTGATTCTCTGCGCCTCTGCGCCTTCGCGGTTAACATCCGCTTCTTCTGTTCACGATTTACGATTAACGATCCGCGATCTGCGCCCTCCCTTACGGTCGGGCTTCAGACACTCCATTCACGATTCACAGTTCACGAAGGCTGGGGCGAGCCCCGCCCCTACTTCTACCGCTCATCCAGCGTCCTTCCCGCGTTCAGGCTGTCGAAATTCAACAACGCATTGAACACCAGGAAGTAACTGCCCTGGGTCTCGGCACGCCAGAACGGATTGTTCGAGAACAGTATCACGTGGCCGTTGCCTTGCGGGATATCGATAACCGCAGGGGTCTGCGCGAACTGATTTCCTCCGTCGAGAAGACCGGATACCCAAAGGTCCTTTGTGTCTGCGTATCGAAGAACGACACGCGGACGCATTGCGGGCGGAATGATGTTCGTGCCGTTCCGCAGCTGCGATTCCTCGACCGGCTGGGCCTGCCATTTCTCAGCAGGTTTCGGCTGTTCGGGAATATCGTCGGGGACCCTGTTCTGGACAGTATCCGGATCGTCCGGTGAACCGCGTCCGGTCATTCTCTGCCGGTCGCCGCCGCCTCCGAAACCGCCGCGGCCGCCCGCGAAATTGCTGACACCGAAGAACGGGCCTTCTGCGGCAAATATCGCGAACCCATCGTTGTATCCGTAAAGCAGAGGGCTCTTGTCATCCACGATCTTCGAGCGAACGACCGTTCCCGGCATCCTCAGATTGCGCACGGTCCGCTCCGAGACACCCGGCGTGAAACCGTAATCCACCGCGAACGACGCCGTGTCGCGCGCCGTGATGAAGACTCCGCCCGCCGCCACGAAATCACGCAGGTGCTTCAGGCCGCTGAAGCCCAGTCCGGGGCGCATGTCGTCCGTTGAATCCACCTTGCCGATGTTGGGTGTGAGTTGGGTCGTCTTCCAGGGGAGCGGGTTGCCGTACATAGGCATTCCTTCGACTATTGCGGACGACGACGCCCTACCGATCGGTGCCATTATGATCACATCGTATTTCGCTCTCAGATTCGGCTCTCTCGCGGCATCCTGGGTGCTGATGTAATCGAACGGGATCTTGAACCGGTCGAATTCGATCCTCCACCAGCCTTCATCCTGCGTGCTGATCCAGGTATGCATTATCGCGACCTTTGCCGCCCGGACCGGATGGGTTTTCACTGACGGCGCGCTATCGGTCGCCAGGACCCTGAGGTCCAGCGCCTCAGCGGTCTTTTTCAGTTCGCCGCCATCCACGTTCCGGATGATGAACGAACCGCGATTGAACTCGCGGCTGCCGATCTTGAACGGCTCTTCAGCCGCCTCGAACGAAGCCTCCGGATAGCGGTACCTGAGCGTGACAAGCGTGTTGTCTGCGTTGTGGTTTACGACGAACACATTTCCGCTGCCCTCTACGCCTCCGGGAACGACGACCGGTCCGTCAATCAGGGTCATCGGTGTTTCAAGCACCTTCTGATCAACAACCCGGACCACCTTTACGTTGCCCAGTTCCCCGAAAGTCCAGCCGGTATCATCATAAATGTCCTGCTGGGGATCGATCGGCGACCAGTATTGCGTATCAAGCATCATGTCGGCGATCCGGCTGTATGGCTGGTCCATCCGGACCAGGTAACTGCCTGCGGGAAACTCCTTCTGTTCGGTCTCCCCTTTCTTCTTGCCCGGAACAGTCACGCTGAATGCGGCTGCTGACCTGTGGATCTCGTTACCCTGCTTCTTAAGAAGGTTGAGGAGTTCCGCCTGTCCCGCGGGACGCGGATCATCGCCGGGGAACACATATGCCGACGGTCCTGCCTGCTTCGGCTTGAGAATCGAGTTCTTCGACTTCTTGTAAAAATTGTTGAGGAAGAACTTGCCGTTCGCCGAAAAATGGGCGAGTGAAACCAAGATGCCGGTCTGCTGATAGTTGTTGTTGTTCCTCTGCGACCACATCGCCTTGGGATAGGGCGGGTTCTGCCTGAACCAGCGCCTCTCGTAAGCTGAGGGCGACAACTCGCGCTCGACGGTATCCGCGCCGCCGTTGCCAAAGGTCTCATAGAGCCGGCTGATGCCGTTGTGTGACGCGGC
>JAHEEZ010000141.1 GCA_024640445.1 Acidobacteriota bacterium
CCCTTGAACGGAAGGTCCAGCCTCCGCCACTCGGTGATGAAACTGAGCGTGAACTTTCGTGTGAATGGGCTTGGGGACATTGTGGGCCGGCTCATCGCCTAAGGTCGTCTTCCGGAAGGTCTAGAAATCGCTCAACTGGGCAATGTATCCTTCAAAGTTCCGCCGCATTTCGCCGATACTGTCGCCGCCGAATTTCTCACGCATCGCGCCCGCGAGAACGATGGCAAGCATCGACTCGCCGATGACGCCGGCGGCAGGCACGGCGGTAATATCAGATCTTTCGAAGGCCGCGAGGTCTTCTTCTTTTGTGTCTATGTCGACCGAACGCAGAGGCTTTCGCAGCGTGGAGATCGGTTTCTTATAGCCTCTCACCCGAAGCTCTTCACCGTTTGTGATGCCGCCTTCGAGGCCTCCTGCGCGGTTCGTCGAACGCCCAAACCCGGCATCACCAAATACGATCTCATCGTGAACTTCGGAACCGGGACGCCCGGCGTTCGCAACGCCATCGCCGATCTCAACCGCTTTGACCGCCGGGATAGACATGATCGCGCGGGCGATCCGGCCGTCAAGTTTTTCCCTCCACGATACGTGCGATCCGAGACCAGCGGGAAGCCCCTTCGCAACCACCTCGAACACGCCGCCGAGGGTATCACCATTCGCCTTTGCCTCATCGACGAGATCTACCATTTGCCGTTCCGCGTTCTTGTCCCAACATCTCAACGGCGAATCGTCATCGATCGAAATTATCTCTTCCCAAGTGGCCGTAAGCGGATGTTCGGGAACGTGTCCCAACTTGACCACGTGGCTGCGCACTTCGATCCCGAACTCGAAGAGCAATGCCTTTGCGACTGCGCCGCAGGCCACGCGCGCTGCCGTTTCGCGCGCTGAAGCCCTCTCGAGGATGTTTCGCAGATCCCGCGCCTCATATTTCTGACCGCCCGCAAGATCGGCGTGGCCAGGCCTCGGACGTTTGACGACGCGGTCGTTCGCAGGAGCTTCCGAAAGTTCGGACACTGACATCACATCCTGCCAGTGAACAAAATCCCGATTTTCGATCAAAAGTGTTACCGGCGATCCGATCGCGGTGCCGTGACGGACTCCGGAGATGATCTCGACGGTGTCCTGTTCGATCTTCATACGCCCGCCGCGTCCGTAACCCAACTGGCGGCGGCGAAGTTCTTCGTTGATGCGGGCTTCATCGACCGGAAGACCCGAAGGCAGCCCTTCGACTATCGCGACCAGCGCCTTACCGTGCGACTCTCCCGCTGTGGTGAACTCAAACTTCATCTTGTATTTCCATGATCTCCGCGGAAGCGCCCACCACGCCGTGCCTGCGCCGTTTTCTGAAGACTATCAGTCCGACTCCTGAAAGTATCAAGGCGCCTCCGACCAGCACCTGCGGACGAAATGTCTCACCCAGAAATATGCTGCCAAAGAGAACCGCGATCAAAGGCGTCACCAACGCGATCGTCATCGCTTTTGTAGACTCCACTCGTCTCAACAGCCAGTAGTAAAGCCAAAATGCGGCGATAGTACCGACAAACGTAAGGAACAGCACACTAATGATCGCCCTTGAGCCATAGCTGAACCTGAAGGGATTTCCTTCAAACGCGAGTCCCATCAGAACGAGCGGGCCAAGGCCGCAAAGCATCTGGCCGAAAACAAGGCTTTCCGGGCTTAGGCCGCTGCCTTTTGCTTTGGTCAGTATCGAAGCGTGAGCTGCCGCGTATGCACCTATCACTATACCAACAGAGCCGGCAAAGGCCATATAGTTCTCAACTCTCAATTGGTCGAAAAATATCACGCCAACGCCAAGCAAACCTATCGCCAGCGCTCCGGCTTTCAGCCATGTAAACCGTTCCTCCGGAAGGTAAAGCCTGGCAAGCACAAGACCGAAAACAGGTATCGTCGCCTGAAGGACCGCCGCGAGACCCGATGTGATATGAAGCTCGCTCCAAAACACCAGGCTGTAATTGATCGAAAATTGAAGAATGCCGGTGACCGAAAGAAGTTTCCAGTGGGTGAGGGACCTTGGAAATCGTCCCCCTCCTAAACGTATGACGGCGCCGAGCACGATCACCGCCAGGCCAAACCTGAGATAGGCGAAGGTTATCGGAGGGATCTCTGTCAGGCCCACCTTGATGAACAGCCAGGTGGTTCCCCAGATCAGACAGAGGATGAGCCAGACGAGTATTTTCATTTGCAGTACCGATTCAGAAAGAACCCCTTAACGCCTTTCGAAAAAACTCAGGCAGGTCTCTCCCTGCTTCAGCAGCCGCCAGCGCCGAAGCTCACCAACCTCGTCCGGCACAAAGTTCTTCGAATGGTGCTCAACGATCAAAACGCCTCCGGCGTCAAGCGGTGAATTTTCCGCGCCTCCTACCGCATCCAGTACATCGTCGTATGGCTCCGCGTACGGCGGATCGTAGAAGATGATGTCCCAAACCCGGCCCGTATACTTCGCCAGGAACTTTTCCGACTCAATGCAGAATATCTCCGTCTTTTCCTCCGGAACTTTTAGATTGTCCAGATTCTCCTCGATCAGACCACACGCCTTTCTGGCCTTGTCGACAAAAGTAACGAATCCGGCACCCCTTGAAACTGCCTCGATCCCGACCGCGCCGGTACCGGCGCAAAGATCCAGGAACTTCGTATCCTCGCCGATCTCCGGCGCCAGAATGTTAAAAAGCGTTTCGCGCAGACGGTCGGAAGTGGGCCTGGTTCTAGCTCCGGAGGGGCCCCTAAGAACCCTGCCGCCGTATATTCCCGAAATTACCCTCATGATAAACAGCCGTTCCCGCTTCCGGATTTGAAGACCGGTGCGCCCGATCAACCATTCGGTCCCAACTCCAGGACGGATCAAGACGTGCCGCAAGTCAGACGCGCGAGAGGATATTCTAACGTGATACTTTGCCGGTAGGAAATTCGGATCCGAAGCTGACTGGCGAACTCGCGGTCCACGCGAACGAAGCTGGGATAAGAGCGGCGATCCGGAACGCACCGATCTGAGGGTACATTCCTGTCTCAATCGCTCTTCGGTCGTTGGGACTTCGCCACAGAGTGCGCGTTCAATTCACGACGAGATGGCGGAGAGTCTTTCCCGCAAGGAACCGACAGACCAGAAGGGCATATTGCCTTCACGCCTTCCTGTCATAAAAGCTGAGGGAATCGTTTCCGATACCTACCAAACTCCTGCGCTTCAGAACCCCAAGATTCTCCGCAAAGAACATCTCCGGGTGATGCCTGATCACAAAGATACCCCTGGGCCGAACGATCGTCCCGGATCCGACCACCGAAAGCGCGCTACCATAATCTGCGTCGTATGGCGGGTCGTAGAAGGCGATATCCCAGAAACGGCGCTTCTCTGACATCCGCTTAAGGAACCCCTCGGTTTCCTCTTCGAAGACCTCCCCGTGGCTGCCGTTGACACCGACGGCCTTCAGGTTTTCACGGATCTGCGAGCAGCGCCTTGCCTTCCTTTCTACAAAACTGCCGAGCAGTGCGCCTCGCGAGATCGCCTCGATCCCGATCATTCCGGTTCCCGCGCACAGATCCAGGAACCTTGCTGCCCTTACTTTCTTTCCAAGGATCCGGAACAATTCGATCCGGTCCTCCTTCGGCATGGGAACGGTATCCATGATCCGGGAATGAACAACCTGGCTCGCCAAATACTTGCCTTCTGTGATCTGTCCATCGTCCGATATTTCCGGGCGTGGCAAATCAACCTCAATCCCGCCAGAGCGTGAAGAACTCTTCTTGCGCCGCCCGGCCATGCCGGCTTCACCGGACATCCGCACATGACGTTTTCGTTGACTGTCGCGGGAATCGCCGCCTTTGCGTTTATGAAAGGTATTTGCTGAAGACTTCCTGGGTGAGTTTCTGCCGTCTCCGATCATCTTGACCATCCGGAAATTGTAAGAATGCTTTGCACGAACTCACCGGCCAGGAGCGCAGGACCAAAAGGGATTGTGGGACGGCCGGCGCGAAATTCGCAAAAAAATCCGGTTCTGATGCGACGCGGGAACGGATTTGGGGAGATTTAATCAGAAAACTGTCTTATTTTCAAACAATTTCGCTCGCAGCACGGGACGGCTCATCCAACGCTACCAAGCCTGAAACGGGGATCTCTTGCGATCACATCCTTAAGCCGTTCTGTTTCCTGGCTCAATTCCGGAGAGTCCAGGTAGCGCTCGGCTTCCTGCTTTGCAGCCTCCAGGACTGTCAAATCGCGGACGATATTTCCGAGTCGAAACGTCCTGATTCCGGACTGGCGCGTGCCGAGGATCTCTCCCTGGCCCCGGATCTCAAGGTCTTTCTCGGCGATCTTAAAGCCGTCGCTTGTCTCCTCCATAATTCCGAGCCTTTCTTTCGCAATGGCGGTCTTCTTGTCCCCTGTGAGCAAAACACAGAACGACTGTTCGGCTCCGCGCCCGACCCGGCCTCTCAACTGATGCAGCTGCGAGAGACCGAAGCGTTCAGCATGCTCGATCACCATCAGAGACGCGTTCGGAACATCAACCCCGACCTCGATTACCGTCGTTGAAACGAGCAGGTCCAGTCCGCCGGAGACGAATTCCCGCATTATTGCCTCCTTTTCATCTGGTTTCAGCCGACCGTGAAGAAGGCCTACCCTACGGTCCGGAAAGACCTTGTCCCGCAGTTCCTCAAACATCTTCGTCGCGGCTTTCAGGTCAAGCTTTTCCGATTCTTCGATCAACGGATACACTACATACACCTGGCGGCCGCCCTCTATCTCACGCTCGATCCCCTTGTAGACCCCTTTTCGCTGATCTTCACCAACAACGACAGTCTTAATGGGTGTTCTTCCCGGTGGGAGTTCGTCGATCACGGAAACATCCAGGTCACCATAGACGGTCATCGCGAGCGAGCGGGGGATCGGAGTGGCGGTCATTACGAGGACGTCGGGGTTATAGCCGCGCTCTTTCAATTCGGCCCTTTGGAGAACTCCAAACCTATGCTGTTCGTCTATAACCGCCAGTCCCAGTTTCTCGAATTCCACCTTGTCCTGGATCAATGCGTGGGTTCCGATAAGAGCCCGAACCTCGCCTTCCGCGATCGCCTTGTGCACTCTTCTCTTCTCGGCCGCCTTCATACTCCCGATCAGAAGTGCCGTCTCGTATCCGGTACCCTCGAACAAAGCGGCGGCATTGCGCGCGTGCTGTTCAGCGAGTATTTCCGTCGGCGCCATAATCGCCGCCTGATACCCGCTCTCCATTGCCGTGAACATCGCGAGAAACGCTACGATCGTCTTCCCGCTGCCGACATCCCCCTGGATAAGGCGGTTCATCGGCGAACCGGACTGCATATCTTTGAAGATCGAGTCGATGACCTTTTTCTGGGCGGAGGTCAACTCAAACGGCAGAAGCTCCGAAATCCGTGCGAGCGTCTCTGGCGAGATCGATATATTCGCGCCTTTCGGCTCTTTGGTCCTAGTGGACCGCATCACCTGGAGTGCGAATGTGACCCAGAAGAACTCCTCGAAGATCAGCCGGCGATGGGCCTCACTGCGAAATGCAGCATACTTGGCGAGCTCTGCATCATCCGGCGGAAAGTGGATCTGGCGAAGCGCTTCCGCTCTTGAGACAAGATTCAGACGTTCGCAGATCTCAACCGGCAGACGATCCTCTATGGAAGAATCGTCCAGATTCTGGAGGATGTCGAAGAAGATCTCACGGAGGCGCTTCGTGCGAAAAGGACCAAGCTTCCGATAGACCGGAACACGTCGCCCAACATGCACCGCGGTGAATTCCGGGCTTCCCTCGTCTTCCTCGAGCTCGTCGGCGGCCTTTTCGTCGGCGGCCGGTTCAGCGAACGTATCCTCTACTTCCTGTGTTCCAAGTAGACCGAACCCGTCCGGCTCATCATCAGGAAGGAACTCAAGTTCGTCGGGCTTGTTCAGCTTTAACGAGAATGTGTTCCGCCTGTTGTCCCATTCCCACTTTCCGTAAGCCACGAATCGGGTACCGTTTGCGAACTTTTGCTTCCAGTAGTCGATTATCCGCGCTCCGCCCTTACCCGAGACGAACCACCACACGACAACCGGTTTGCGTGTCCGCTCCCGATCGCCGGCTGTCACTTCGAAAATGTAAAGCGCCGGCGCTCCTTTCGGGCGATTACGTCCTACCTTGTAGCCGCCCGCAACACGTGTGTGAAGAACGACCGAGCTTTCGATCCCATCGTAAAGTTCATCGATCGCCCTGGTATCGGATCGATCTTCATACCGCATCGGGACGTAACCGAGCAAATCCCCGACGTTGGCCTCATCGACGTCGGTTTTTCCCGCATACACCGCCGCCGCGGCCGCCAGTTTTCTGGCAAGCGCAGTCGAAAGACCCGCGATGCCGGCCTTCTGCAGATCGACTAGTTTTGTTTCCGGGGTGACCGTCATTGCAGACCGATATTGAATGGTGATTACGCCCTTTAGAATAACCCGAACCAACGCTTTCCGGCAGGCCTGATCCTGGGAAACGACGCCGTATCCAGCGTCCGTCCGGGTGTTTCCGGAGTCAGCCCGTAGTTTTGAGCCAGCCTTTTCCTGATCCCGCTTGTGCTGACCGAAAGCTCGCCCTGCCTTACTTCAAGAAGTCCCAGGCCGATCCCTTCTTCAGCATACTCTCCGCCGCGAAGGCGAAGGTAGAATGCGGACGTCAAATGAGCCGAGAGCTCTCTCTGGAAAGCGGTTGGGTTGAAGATCTTTTCTTCAGCAGCAGACGAGAATGTCGCAAGCATCATCGCAAAATCCATAGCGTGCTTGCCTTCGTGCACAAATGTACCTTCGATCCCTCTTTGCCCGCCCGTATCGATCGTTTCCCTCGCGATGTTCAAACGAACGTACGCGGCCGCGTCGAACATCGCCAAACCGCCGGAACCGACAGCCCTTCGGGCCCCCCACTGGTCGGCAAGCCGAACGCTCCCCGATCCGCCAACGTTTTTGGCGGTTCCCAGGTAAACGTTCAGATCTGACGACCTTATGAACCGGGACACACGTTTATGAAACCGGTCCCCGTGATGCTCTATGTCGTCAAGCGCCTGGTGTATTCGATTCCGGTCAGTCTCCGGAACACTCTCGTCGAAGATCATGATCTCGGCAAATAGGTCTGAGCTAAGTCCCGACATTATAGCACTTTCGCCAAGGGACGAGATCGGTCCAGCCGAGTCCGGGCCGGCGTCATGGGCTCTTTACCGGCCTCCCGATAAACGCGACTGACGTCACCTTCTCAGAAGCTGGAACGACAACTACAGGATCCGCAAAAATGAAACGGCCCGAGGATGCTTGCAAGACATAAGTCTCCCCGAGTGCGATATCCACGAACCGGAATCTCCCGAAATGGTTCGTCAGAGCATACCTGGAAGGAAGCCCGTTCGATCCCGCAAGCGAGATCCCGACAAAAGCGAGGGGCATCCCGAGGTCGTTCTTCGCCGTACCCTCGATCGATCCCGAGGCTGCGGTCGTACCCAAAAAGGTGGCAGTCACCGAGACATTGTCGATGGCGATCTCATCCCTTGACCCGGTCCCGCTGAAATCGTCGCTTTCCCAACGAAGATAGAAGCTGCCTCCGTTCGGGCCGATCAGCGTATTGAGAATGACGGCAGTCCTGCTCGGCCCCGGTCCTCCGACCTTCTGGTAAGCGGGTGCGGCGTCGGCGAGTTCCGGGGTCGAGTGAGAGATCTTGGAAAGCGGGGTGAAGTTTAGATTGTCGCTCGAATAGGAGAAGTTCATGTAACTACTCCGATCTTCGTCGTTGCGTTCGTAGATGTCATACGAGATCTCGAGCTGCGTGATCGTGTCTGAGGCATCGCCGTTCACGATCCGGAGTGTGATCGATCCGGGCGTGAAATCGGTACCTCCCGCCTGGAACGCGAGAGACCGCCCACCGGACGCCGGAAAATCGGCAAGCGAATAAAGTCCGCCGGTTGAGGTGCCGGTTCCCGCCCTCGTTCCGCGGGCGAGATCCCCGGACGTTGCGGTTCCCCCGAAAATGAGGTCGCCGTCGCTAAAGCCAAGGATCTCCCAGGCGGCAGAATTGAGTTGGCCGGCAAGCGGAGCCGGCGAGAAGCCTGATCCGTCGAACGCCGATTCGTTCACGCCGGGCACAGTTGTTTCAAAGTCTATCAACGCTGAATTTGTCGTGGTCGTCAGCTGCACTTGCGATGGAACGGCAGCGGCGGATACAAGAATGAGGGTGAAAGAAAGGAGAAATCTGAGAATACTGTTCATTTGGCCTCCGGCAGATGTGAGAGATGCGGAGTCCAATATCCCACGACGGGGGGTCGGGGGTCTTTAACACGTTCTGAATTAAGGAATATTTAGAAAAATTAAGCGCCGGAGGGAATGTTTCCCGCCGGCGCCATCAGTTTTCCAAGGGTCGAATGTTTACCTCGCGGATCCGAGTTCGATTCGTGCCTGAGCCTTTTCAAGCTTTTCGAGTTCGACCTCGAACTCCTCTTCCGAACCCTTCCATTCTCCAAGCACCTTCTGGGCTTCTTCCTGTTCCGCTTTTGCCGCCTGGACGTCGATCTGATCTTTCGACTCCGCGATGTCCGCAAGGATCGATACCTTGTTGTCGCTGATCTCGATGAATCCGCCGGACACCACCATGTTCTCCGTACTTCCTTTATGCGTATAGCTAAGAATGCCCGGTTTGAGGGTCGAAATCAGCGGAGCGTGATTGTGGAGGATCCCGATCTCGCCTTTCGCGGTCGGAACCGTCACCATTTCTACCGCTTCGTCGATGACCTTTTTCTCAGGCGTGACTATTTCAAGATTGATCATTGTCTTAGATGAAATCGTCCCGGACCGGAAAGGCCCGGGACAAATGTATGGAATGTTACGCCGCGGCAGCCATCTTCTTGGCTTTCTCGCGCGCTTCCTCGATCGTTCCGACCATGTAGAAGGACTGCTCCGGCATGTCGTCGCACTTTCCGTCGATTATCTCGCGGAATCCGCGGATCGTGTCCTCGATCTTCACATAGCGTCCCTGAAGACCTGTGAACTGCTCGGCAACGTGGAACGGCTGCGAGAAGAATCTCTGAACCTTTCTCGCGCGCGAAACCGTCAGCTTATCGTCTTCACT
>JAHEEZ010000005.1:0-27921 GCA_024640445.1 Acidobacteriota bacterium
CCGCCTCCGATACGTTTTCGAATATCACCAACAATCGCGTTCCCATGCTTCCATGCGCCGGCAAAGAAGAAGGGAAGCCAGGGGATCGTCATTAAAGGGAGGACAAGCCAGAAAAACCAGAAAGGCTGCGGATGCTTGTATTTATTCGATGTGAACCGCTGGAAATGATGCTGGACGAAGAACTCGTTTATGAAATCCCAGCCGTGCCGGTAATACATCGGCAGATACCATGTAGCGGCGGTCAGCACGGTCACAGCTCCACCCCAGAACACGCTTATGATGAACTCCTTCCGCGGAAGCCTCAGCTTCAGAACATAAAAGAACGACACGATCGCTGCCGGAAAAACGATTCCGACAAGGCCTTTGGCGAGAGTGGCGACACCAGCGAAGAAGTAGAAAGCGAAAAGAAAGAATTTCCGCCTTTTGACACTCGCCTCCTCTTCCGCCGCCCTGAACCAAAGAAAGAAGGCGACGAGCGAGGCGGTAAGCGGAAACGTCACGGTTATGTCGAAGCTCGCCCCTCTTGAGAACACCATCAGTCCGATCGATGTCGCCGAAACCGCGGTCAGCCAGAACGGAAGGCCGGAGTCATTCTTCTCAGTCGGGAGTCCCCGTCCAAGCAGGAAGAGCGAGAAAACAGTGCCGAGTCCGAAGAGCGCAGGTCCAAGCCTGGCCGCGAACTCGTTGACGCCGAAAATGTGATACGCGGTTATTTGGAGCCAATAAAGTAAGGATGGTTTTTCGAACCAGTTAAATCCGCCAAGCGTTGTCGAAACCCAGTCGCCTCGTTCGAACATCTCGCGCGCCACCTGCGCGTACCTTGGTTCGTCGGGGCCAAGCAGCGGCAACCACAACCCAAAAAAATAAACAGCCGCCACTGCCGCGAAGAAGAGCCAGGTCAGTTTCGCCGTATATTGAGAGCCGTGTTCGGGAACCTTTGAGATTTTTGACATACTAGCGGAAAATGCAAGTATTGCTTAAATTCTCAGAGCATTCAATCTATGAACTCCAACGAAAGTAACAACGGCAAAGGGCCGCTGAAAGTAGCCGTGATCGGCGTCGGGTCGCTCGGACGTCACCATGCCCGGAACTACTCCGAACTCGCTTCCGAGGGCGTGTGCGATCTTGTCGCCGTTTGCGATGTAAACGAGGAGGCCGGCCGTGGGATTGCGGCCGCGCACGGAGTCGAATTCGTGTCGGACTGGCGGGAGTTGACTGACCGTGTCGACGCCGTATCGATCGTCGCGCCGACCGAACTCCATTGCGACATCGCGTGCGGCTTCCTGGAGAAAGGAGTTCATTGTCTGGTCGAAAAGCCGATCGCAAGGACGCTTGAAGAGGCGGACAGGATGATCGAGACGGCTTCGAATTCCGGCGCAAAGCTGATGGTCGGGCATCTCGAGCGGTTCAACCCGGCGATGGTCTCTCTTCGACCCCACGTAACAAAGCCCCTCTATTTCGAGATCCACAGGGTGTCGCCTTTCCCGAACCGAAGCCTGGATGTTGATGTGGTTCTGGACGTGATGATCCACGATCTGGACGCGGTACAGTGGCTGGTCGGAGAGGATGTAAAACCGGATTCGGTCGGAGCGGTGGGAATACCTATAATCTCGGACAAGGTGGACGCGGCGAACGCGCGGATAGAGTTCGAAAACGGGGCGGTCGCCAATATCACCGCGTCGAGGGTCGGTACGGAGAAGATCAGAAAGACCAGGTTTTACCAGACAAATTCGTACGTCGTTCTCGACTACGCGACGAAGTTCGCGTCGATCACCTCTCTGGACCCGGCCGCTTCACATCCACTGCTGGGAATCAGCGTCAACCGGCTTGAGGTCGATGATGTCGAGCCTCTCAGAACCGAGTTGTCGGCATTTCTCGATTGCATCGTGGGCGGTCAAACACCACCTGTAACTGCTGAAGACGGCCGTCGCGCGCTGGCCCTTGCTCTTGAAGTACTAGCGAAGATCGAAAGTCACAGGGAGAAATTGTCGTTGTGAGCTGTTTAGCCCGCCCATTCATGGGTGGGGCGGTGGGTGAAGAGTACTGAGAGATGAGAGATGAGTGATGAGGCGACCCCGTCTCGCGTGAACTAAGCGAAATAGATTGAACCCTGAACATTGATCCCAATTCCCGTAAACATCGATCCATGAACCACGATCCGATCAGATCTCTTCTCGAAGAGTGCGTCGCAAAAGGGGAATTTCCTTCCGCGGTGTGGCTCGTTGCGCATAGGGAATCCGTGGTCTCCAAGGGGGCGATCGGATTCGCGCAGCTCGAGCCGGAAAAGTTCGCGGCTCGTTTGGATACGATCTATGATCTGGCCAGTCTCACAAAGCCCCTTATTACCGGACTTCTCACCGCGATCCTGATCGACCGTGGCGAACTGCGGATATCGGACAAGGTCGGCGGTTTCCTGCCCGCATTCAATACGGGGGTTTGGAAAGGAACGACGATCGAAGACCTTCTCACCCACCGCTCAGGATTTGAGGCGTGGCGGCCCTTCTATCTTGAGACTTCCGGAACCGCAAGATCTGCACGCCTCGAAGCGGTCATCGCACGGATTGCAGGGCTGGCGCCTGAATATGAGCCTCGGACAAGGGTCGTTTACAGCGATCTGAACTTCATTTTGCTCGGGCGAATCCTTGAAGGAATCTATGGGCTGACCCTCGACGTGGCCGCGCAAAGGGAACTGTTCATTCCGCTCGGTCTGGAAAGTACGTTCTTCAATCCTCCGGTTTCGATTTCCGGTTCGATTGCCGCTAGTGAGAAAGGAAATTTGTTTGAGAGGAAAACCGCCGCGGAAGCGGGATTCGACGTGGCGGGTTATCCCTGGCGAAAGGAAGTGATCTGCGGCGCGGTTCACGACGGCAATTGCCACTATCTGGCAGGCGTATCCGGTCACGCGGGCCTGTTCTCGAACTTGGAGGAAACGCTTGTGCTTGCGCGCCAGTTTCTTCCCGAGTGCTCCCAGCTTCTCAGCCCCGGAACATGTTCATTATTCCGAGGGAACCTGACTGAAGGACTGGACCAGGCCCGGTCGGTCGTCTTTCAGCTTGCCGCAAGCGAATCCTCGTCCGCACACGGCGTGCTTTCCGACATTGCGTTCGGGCACCTCGGGTTCACCGGAACCCTGCTGTGGCTCGAACCCGGTACAGGCTCTGTATTTATTCTGCTTACAAATCGCACGCATTGCGCAGCGCCGCCATTCGCGGATCTTGCCGCAACCCGGAAAAGATTTTTGCAAACCGCTTTGGCACTTGAAGCCTCGTAGACAAAAGATGTCGACGCCCTGTGTGATGTGCTATCATTTTAGAGGTTTAATCCTCTCCCACTTGCATATAGCCCATCCGATGAGATCAGGGCGGGATCCAAAAGGGTCCAATTGTCCGGGATCTTCCAGAAAAATAATCGCAGCTCAATTCGCGGAGACCGCAAGATGAAGAAGTTTGCCACAGCCATAGCCATTTCGGTCCTATTAGTATTGGCCGTGGAGGTCCATGCACAGAATCTTGGCAGGCCCCGGGTGATAAAGAAGAACGAAGAGGTTGCCCCCAAACCGGTGGGACCGCCTCCTCCCCTTGTTGTTGAGGATGACCAGGTGCTTAAGATCGAGACCAATCTGGTCACCCTTCCGGTTTCGGTTCTTGACGAACGCGGGAGGTTCATTTCCGATCTTAACCCGGACGATTTTGAGATCTACGAGGACGGTTTGAAACAGGATATCGAGTATTTCCGGTCGGTCGAACAACCATTCACCGTTGTTCTCCTCCTGGACCTCAGCCCTTCGACCAAATATAAGATCAGCGAGATTCAGGACGCGGCGATCTCATTTGTAGAACAACTGCGAAGCGAAGACCAGGTGATAGTTGTGACCTTCAGCAAGGATATCCAGGTGGTGAGCAAGCAGAAAAGCAATTACCACAAGTTCCGAAGCGGGATACGCGAGGCGAAGTTCGGTGACGGGACAAGCATTTATAATGCGGTCGATTTCGCCATGCGGGATCTGCTCAAGAACATAGAAGGACGAAAGGCCCTTGTGATCTTCAGTGACGGCGTGGATACCTCGTCCAGGGGAGCCACTTACAACGGGACGGTGCGCGAGGCGGAAGAACTGGACTCGCTGATCTATCCCGTCTGGTACAACACGTTCCAGGAAGGCAAAGCGATGAAGAACTCGGCGGGCGGAATAGTCTACCCGGTCGGAGCCAGTCCGGAAGAGAATAAGAGGGGACGCGATTATCTGCGCGAACTGACCGAATTTGCTGGCGGAAAGCTGTTCGAAGCCAACAGTGCTGAGAATCTCGATCTGGCGTTCAGGAGTATTGCCGAGGAATTAAGGAAGCAGTATTCGCTTGGATACTACCCGAAAGTCGAAGGTCATCAGGGTCAGAGGCGCCGGATAAACGTGCGTGTCAGGCGGCCGGCGCTGACTGTCCGCGCGAAGAGCAGCTATATCGTCAATTTCTGAGCCGGCATCTTTCCCGGCCTCCTCCAGGTCCCCCAAAACAAGAAAATTTCCGCGATGCGGGTATTGTTATGCTACAATACCCGCATTCTTATTGGCTAATACGATAACTCGTACCAGATTCGGAACTTTGGATCGGTCTTCGAATTATCAGGCATCTATCTCTCCCTGATGCTAATCCTAGGGGCGCATTTAGCGGCTTTCCCCGGTTAAGCTAAATCCGACTCCCGGTTATTAACTGAGCAGACTTCTTTGGAGAGGCAGGAAATGAAAAAGACCTTGGCCGCGGTATTACTTTTGGGCTTGGCGGGTACATTTGTCTTAGGGCAGACGGGTACGAAGACACGACCACGCGTCGTTGCCAGGCCTGCTTCGACCCCGGCGCCAGTCACCGTTCGCCCCGAGTTGAAGAACGACGTCCCCACGGAATCAAAGGGCGGCCCTCCGGTTCTTCAGAACAACACGCCGAATCAACCGCCGACAGTAGGGCCTCCGCCGCCTCTCGTAGTGGAAGACAACGATGAGGTGATCAAGATCGACACAAATTTCGTCACGCTGCCGGTTTCGGTCCTTGATCGTGACGGTCGTTTTATTTCAGGGTTGGGGCAGCGTGACTTCAAGATCTTTGAGAACGGGGCTGAGCAGAGGGTAGAGTATTTTGCTTCGGTCGAGACGCCATTTACTGTCGTCCTTCTGCTTGATGTAAGTCCATCGACCCAGTACAAGATCGACGAGATCCAGATGGCGGCTATCGCATTCGTCGACCAGCTAAGGCCGAATGATGAGGTGATGGTCGTCGCGTTCGACGAGGATTATCAAATCCTTACCAGGCCGACGAACGATCGGTACAGGCTTCGAAGGGCGATTCAGATGGCCAACTTCGGCAGCGGAACGAGTCTGTATGACGCGGTGGGGAAGACCATCGACCGCGAACTTAGGGCGATCTCCGGAAGAAAGGCAATCGTTCTTTTCACGGACGGTGTTGATACGACTTCCAACCGCGCCGATTTCGAAACGACGATCCGGCAGGTTGAAGAGGTTGACGCGCTTGTGTATCCGATCAGGTACGACACCTATCGGCAGTACGCCGGTTCGACCAGAAGAAGAGTGCCGATAAGGACCGGGAACGTTTGGTCCGATATCCTTGGGAGCATCATCGTCGGGCAGACTGGGGGAATACCGTCTGGTGCGAAGGGTACAAGCTCGGAAGAATACAGGGTCGGCAGGGAATATCTCCAGGAACTTGCCCGTTATAGCGGCGGCAGGATGTTCGAAGCCGATACGGTTACAAATCTGGACGCGTCATTCCGCAGTATCGCGGAAGAACTTCGCCGCCAGTATTCGCTGGGTTACTATCCGGTGAATTCGGGCGAACGCGGGGAAAGAAGGCGGATAAGGGTGCGTGTGATGCGGCCCGATGTCGTTGTGCGGACAAAGGGAAGTTACATAGTCGGCGCCTCGAACAGCACTCTTGGGTCGAACCGCTGATCGAAATTCAGTGAAGAACGGTGACGGATCGCGCTGATCGCGATCCGTTTTTCTTCTTTCGGACCGCGAACCATCTTTCATTCGAAAGTGATGCATCCTATAATCACTTTTTATCCCGGACAGTCCCAGAAACCAATGATGAAAAAGACCGCAGCCGTCATTTTCTGCTTCGCGATTCTCTTCCCGGCAGTTCCCAGCGTGTTTGGACAGTCGGGAACGCCCCCAACCGTTGAGATCAAGAAAGCGAACCGGCGGCCGCCGGAACCAAAGAAGGCCGATCCGGTGGTTGAAGACGTTGATTTGGGCGCAGATGCCGAGGCCGATGGTGAGGTCATCAATGTCGACACGAACCTCGTAACGGTCCCGGTAAGGGTTCTGGACAAGCAGGGACGTTTTGTCGGGGGCCTTTCGAAGGCGGATTTCGAGGTTCTGGAAGACAAGGTGCCGCAGGAGATAGCTTACTTTTCAAACGAACAGAATCCCTTTACCGTGGCGCTCATACTGGATATGAGCTATTCAAGCACTTTCAAGATCGACGAGATCCAGCAGGCGGCTCTCACCTTTGTGACCGAACTGAGGCCGAATGACAAGGTGATGGTGCTTTCCTTCGACCAGGAACTGCACATTCTCTGCGAACCAACCAGTGATCGCAAGGTGATCAACGGGGCGATCGTGAAGACACGCATCTCATCCGGCACGAGCCTTTACGACGCAGTTAATTTTGTCGTCAACCAGAGGTTCAACAAGATCGAAGGACGAAAGGCGATCGTCCTATTCACCGATGGTGTCGACACCACATCCGAGGCCTCGGATGCGAGGGAGAACCTCCGCCAGGCATCGGAACTGGATGCACTGATCTATCCGATAAAATACGATACTTTTGCCGACGTGCAGGCGATCGAAAGCGGCCGCGTTATGGTCCCTGACGATCCAAGGACGCCTAGGACGACTCCGCCCGCGGGCGGCGGCACCATACCGACCGGCAGCACAAGTCCGTTCCCATTCCCGTTTCCGACCGGGACCGTTAATACCGGCGGATCTTCAAGGCCCATCCGTATTCCCGGGCAGGGAACGACGCGAGAAGAGTACGAAAAGGCGGCTGTCTACCTTGACCGAATGGCGATGCTCACGGGCGGCCGGATCTACGAGGCGAACAGCCCGGAAAATCTCTCCAGGGCATTTTCGAAGATAGCGAGCGAGTTAAGAGAGTTTTACAGCCTCGGTTTTTACCCGAACGATTCGGAGGAAGGCAGGGTAAGGCAGTTAAAGGTGAAAGTGGATAAGCCCGGCGTGGCGGTCAGGTCCAGGGACAGCTACGTGGTCAAGCAGCGTGAAAACGAAAAGCGTGGGCGGAACTAGATCACCGTTCCGTCTTTCAATATCGCGTTCTTCGGGATCAGGATGATCCCCTCCCTGATGTAGTGGTTCTCCCCGTCTTCTTCTTCGATCCCGCGATCGTTTATCAGCTTCACGTTCTGGCCGATCCTCGCGTTCTTGTCGATGATCGCTTTTCTGATCACCGAGTTTTCGCCGATTCCCATATGCGGGACGCCTTTCGCGACATTCTCGGTCAACTCGTCCACGGATTCGTAATAATCGGCCCCCATTATTATTGACTCTTCGACCTTCACCCCATTGTCGATTCTGCTTCTCAAGCCAAATATTGAATTCCGGGCGTGTACGCCGGTAAGGATGCAGCCTTCGCTGATCATCGAGTTTCCTATGTCGCTGTCCTGAATCTTCGAAGGCGGAAGATAACGGCTGCGGGTGAAGATCGGTGCGTCGGCATTGAAGAAATTAAATTTCGGAAGTGGCCTGGCGAGGTCGAGGTTGGCGTCGTAAAACGCTTTGATCGTCCCGATATCCTCCCAGTAGTCCGAGAACAAATACGCCTGGACATTTTGGTTTTCGATCGCTGCGGGAATGACCTCGCGGCCGAAGTCCACCCAGCTTTCATCCCGATTCAAAAGTTCGACAAGTTTGTCGAAACTGAAAACGTAGATTCCCATCGATGCCAGGTACGGGCGCGATTCCGACTCTTCGCGAGATAAACCAAATCTGGTCGTATCAACGCTCATCGATTTGAGTTCTTCGCCGGTGGGTTTCTCTTTGAATTCGGAGATGGTTCCGTCGCCTTCGGTCTTCAGAAGCCCGAAGCCCTCCGCTTCGTCGGCTGTGCAGGGAATTACCGAGATCGTCACGTCCGCATCGGTTTCAATGTGGCGCCTGATAAACGGCCGGTAGTCCATCCGGTAAAGATGGTCGCCCGAAAGTATGAGGATAGTGTCCACGCCCCAGTCACGTATGTGCGGAATGACCTGTCTCACAGCATCCGCTGTTCCCTGGAACCACTGCGGGCTGTCGCGCCTTTGCTCCGCGGCTATGATCTCAACGAAGCCCGAAGAAAATGACGAGAATCGGTAGGTCCTTGAAATGTGCCGATTAAGCGACGCTGAATTGAATTGCGTCAGCACGAAGATCTGCATAATGCTGGAATTGATGCAGTTCGAGATCGGCACATCGACCAGCCGGTACTTCCCTCCGAGCGGCACCGCCGGTTTCGCGCGTTCGCGGGTCAGCGGGAAAAGCCTGGAACCGGCGCCTCCTCCGAGAATGATCGCCATTACCTTAGGTGTTTTATCCATCATATGTGCGGGATCCATCGGCTAAAGATTTATTCGTGAAACATTTAGAGAATAGCTTTGTTAAGGTCAAAAGTTCAAGAAGGTACGATGTCCGGGGAATCTGTTGACACGACCGCTGACGCGTGATACTTTCCCCTCACCGTCCGGGAAGGGCGGACCGGTCTTTTCAATCTAAACAACCTTTACGCGGGGGAAGCCGAGTGAGATTCTCGCACGATCGCGTCACAGTGAATGCCACGCAGGGCCCTTTTACAGGTAACTGCTTTCGGCAAAGTCTGGAGACCCGTTAGAGGTTATTTAGCCGACAATGCTTCGCGACAAGGCATAAAGGTTATTCGGGTAACTTAAGATATTTTTGGCCCCGGTTTTTTCCTTGGAGCGTTCCAGGTGAAGAACCGGGGCCTTTTGATTGTTGTTCACAGCTATGCGGATGCGAAAGAAACTTTCCAGAGTGATCCTGCTCTTTGCGGCAGTTGTTGCGGTTGCCGCGGCATGTTCCGGACCGTCGGCCCGCCACAACTCTTTCGCGCGCACGGTGACTGACGACCTTGGTCGAAAGGTAGCGCTTCCGGAGGAGGTCACCCGCGTGGTTTCGCTTGCTCCGAACATCACCGAGATAGTTTTTGCGGTGGGCGCGGGAGACAAGCTTGTCGGTGTCACGACCTTCTGCAATTATCCCGCGGCCGCAAATCAGATAAAGAAGGTCGGGGACACCCTGAAGCCTAACATCGAGACGATCGTTGCACTTCGGCCCCAGGTAGTCCTGGTATCGACCGCTTCGCAGCTCGAGGGGTTCATCGGACTACTCGATGAACAGCAAATAAGCGTTCTTGTTACAAACCCCAGTTCGGTTGAAGGCGTTTTTGAATCGATGGCAAAGATCGGTGAGGCACTCGGGAAGTCGGGAGAGGCCAAGGTTGTCGTCGCACGATTGCGGGAGCGGGTCGAAGGGGTCAGGGAAAGCGCCGCGAAGATCAAATATGAAAAGCCGCAGACGGTCTTCGTGCAGATAGACCCTACTTTGTACACGATCGGGAAAGCCTCGTTCATCACTGATCTCGTGAAGATCGCCGGGGGCCGTTCGGTGACCGGAGACCTCGAATCGGCATATCCGAAAGTGAGCAGGGAAGCCGCAAAGGCCTACGATCCGAGCGTGATAATCCTTTCCGACAGCCCTGACAACCGCGAGCCGAACGATGTTTTTGCCGATTCCGAGGCTGTGAGAGACGGGCGAATAGTCCGAATCGATGCCGATGTCCTTTCCCGTCCCGGACCGAGAATAGTCGATGCTCTTGAGCTCATCTTCAAGGGCATTCGGGGAGAAACGCCGAACGAATGACCGTACGAGAATCGATCAACGGCAGAGCAAAGGCGTTTCGATATGGAGCGGCACTTCTGATATTGCTCGGAATCGCGATCCTGGCCGCCGCGTCTCTTGGCGCGGAGAACATATCGCTTTTTCACCTGAACGACGCCGGTTCGACGATCCTGTTCGAAATACGCCTTCCACGGATCCTGCTCGGAGCCTGTGTGGGAGCGAGCCTCGCTGCCGCCGGAGCCGGGCTTCAGGCGCTTCTCAGAAATCCGCTGGCTGAACCCTATCTGCTTGGCGTTTCAAACGGCGCCGCGCTCGGGACGATGGTGGCGATCGTCCTATTCGGCTCGTTTGACTATGCGAGGCCTGTTCTGGCATTTGCGGGCGCGGCCCTATCGACCTTTGCGGTCTACCAGATGGCGCGTTCCAAGGTCGGTATGAATTCAGAACGACTGATCCTGTCCGGCGTGATCGTCACCACGCTCTTGTCTTCCGTGATCATTTTGCTGACCAGTCTTCTTGACGCGACCCGCCTCAGGAGCTTCACGTTCTGGCTTCTCGGGGACCTGTCCCAGGCGACGCGCAGCGGATTCTACATTTGCCTGGCCTCGGCTGTGATCGGCACCCTGATCCTTTCAACGCAGGCCAAGGCCCTGAATCTGATGATGGTTGGCGAACGGGATGCATTCGATTTCGGCGTCGAGGTGGAAAGGACGCGGCTCGCGGTCTTCGCTGCTTCCGCCGGTCTCGTAGGAATAGCGGTTTCTGCGAGCGGTTCGGTAGGGTTTGTAGGCCTGATCGTTCCGCACCTGATTCGGCTTGCGGTCGGAAGCGACAATCGGCTGGTCCTTCCGTTTTCAGCGCTGTTTGGCGCGAGTTTCGTCGTGATAGCCGACACCGCCGCGAGGACGATGATAGCTCCGAGGGAGCTTCCTGTGGGAGCGATCACAGCGCTGATCGGATGCCCTTTGTTCATTTGGCTCCTAAGGCGCAACTGATGTTGCGAATGAACTGTAAATGCTAAAAGTACAGAACATATCAGCGGGGTATGGTTCAAGGGACATTCTCAGGGACATCTCTTTCGAAGTTCCTGAAGGCCGTATCACCGCGCTGCTTGGCGCAAACGGCGCTGGCAAAACGACTCTGCTCAGAACCCTGAATCGGACGCTCGAGACGCGTTCAGGAGAAGTGTTTCTCGCAGACATGCCACTTTCGGAAATGTCCCGCCGCGACATTGCGCGGGGAATAGCCGTTGTCGCTCAGGAGAACGAGACCAGTTTTCCTGTGACGGTGCAGGAATTTGTGCTTTCCGGGCGCTTCGCACACGGGAGCACGTTCGGGTGGGAAACCGTGGCCGATCTGTCGGCGGCAGAGACGGGGCTCGTCGTATGCGAGCTCGCCGACATGCGCGATCGCCTTATGAACGAGCTGTCCGGAGGCGAACGTCAGAGAGTCCTTTTGGCAAGGGCGCTCGCGACGGAAGCCCGTGTGCTTCTGCTTGATGAGCCGACGGCAAATCTCGATCTTTCGCACCAGGCAATGATGTTCCGTCTTGTGAACGAGCGTTCAAAGGGCTGCGGCGGATCGGCAGTCGTGATCACGCACGATCTGAATCTCGCTTCCGAGTTTGCCGATGAGATCCTTCTGCTGAAGAAAGGAGAAATTGCCGCCCAGGGACCGCCTGGAAAAGTGCTTACGGCGGACCTGATCCGGTCTGTCTTCGGAGTGGATGTATTACTCGACTCAAATCCGGGTACGGGAAACGTGAGGGTGACGAACCTATGGTGAGAAAGAGTGATGGGTGAAGAGAGATGAGTACTGAGTACTGAGTGATGGGTACTGAGAGATGAGAGATGAGAGATGGGCGGTGATCCGACTGGAGCGCAGGCAGCCTTGCCTGCCATGAGCGAAGCGAATTAGCGGTGAACGGTGGTCCTTCTGAAGCCCAGCAAGCCTTGCCTGCAAAGGGCCAAGTTAGGGGCGGAGATTAGTACAGATTATTGAGTTCAAAGTGAATCGGAGCGATAGATGAAACTGTTATATGTGATTTTGATCCTGATGTGCTGCGGGACGGGGGTCTTTGCGCAGGACGGCTCGGTTATTTCAGGAAAGATCTTTGACGCGGCGGGGGACCCGGCGGAAGGGGCGCGGGTCCGGCTTATCAATGAACGGATGGGCTCGGCGACAGAAACTGCTGCCGGAGCAGACGGATCATTCCTCTTCTCGCAGGTAAGTGCCGGCAAATATATGTTGATCGCCGATACCGGCAGCGCTTCCGCAAGAACTAATCTTACGGCGAACAAAGGAATTAGCATACAGGCTGATCTCAAACTTTTGAGAAATGCGATCGCCGAACTCGTCGATGTAAAGATCTCAGCCGGGACCTCACAGCCGGTTGCCGAAGTAGCCAAGACCGTCGACTTGATCGGCAGGGATGAAGTTGCGGCTCGTGACGAGCTGTCCCTCGCGGATACGCTGCGGACAATACCTGGATTTCGCGTTCAGCAGCTCGGCGGTTACGGACGCACGGCCAGTATTAAAACGCGGGGTCTTCGAAACCAGGACACGGCTCTTTTGATAGACGGCATCCGGTTTCGCGATCCGACCTCGATCACCGGCGACGCGTCTGCTTTTCTCTCTGACCTGGCGGTGTCCGGCGCTGAAAGGATCGAGGTCCTAAGGGGAACCGGAAGCTCGTTGTACGGGACGAACGCGATCGGCGGAGTGATCGATATCCGGACGACGGAACCCGAGAAAGGCTTTCACGGAGACGCATCCGGAGGATTCGGGAACCTCGGACTTGGCACCGGGCGAGCGCGGATCACGGGCGGAACGGAAAAGCTCCTAGGAACCGCTTCGTTCGCAAGGACAGTATTCACGAAGGGAATAGACGGCGACGACGAAGCACGGAACACGGGTTTCCAGGGCAGGATCGACTATCGGCCGTTCGCGAGCACACAGGTCTCTGGAAGGGTGATGATGTCGCGGGCTTTTGTAATGCTCAACGTCAGTCCCGACACGCTCGGCGAGGTAGGCAGTGGCGTTATCGATGCGGTAGAAGGACTGAACTTCGTTGCGGACGCGAATGATCCGGATAATTCTCAGAAGTCGGATTTCTTTCTCGGAAGGTTTTCGATCACTCACGTTCTTTCGCCGAAGTTATTTTTGAATATCTCGTACCAGGGGTTGAACACGAAGCGGATTAACGAGAACGGTGTGCTCGGACCGGGATTTCAACCTTTTTCCGGGACGGAGACCAGCAGATTCGAAGGGCGTATCGACACATTTGACGCCAGGCTCAACTGGACTCCTGCTGCGTCAAAGCTCTTTACTTTCGGCGTTGAACTTGAGGCTGAGGATTACCAAAACGATGGACTCGGCCCGTCGCAGATGGACGCGTTCTTTGCAGAATCGGGCCAAACGAGCGCGACCGTCTATGCGCAGCATCTGGCGGGATTCTTCGACGGCCGGCTGCAGCTTGCGGGCGGTATCCGCTTGCAGCGCTTCTCGGTCGGTTCAACTTCTTTCAGCGCGGTTAATCCGCCCTACGAAGATCTTCTCATCGAAGATCCGCCGGGCGCAGTCACTTTCGACGGCGCCGGTTCATATCTCTTCCGGTCAACGGGCACCAAGATCAGGGGGCACGCCGGAAACGGGTACAGGGTGCCATCGCTCTACGAGCGGCTGGGTACCTTCTACAGTTCGTTCTCTCAGGCATTCACCGCGCTTGGCGACCCGGACCTGAAGCCGGAGCGTTCCGTCGCTTTCGACGCGGGGATCGATCAGGAATTCGCCGACGGAAGGGTCAGATTTTCATTGACCTATTTCTACACAAGACTTACTGACACGATCGGGTTCGGCTTTCCGGTGCCTGACATTGGCTCGACCGAACGGCCATGGGGCGGTTATCGCAACGAGAAAGGCGGCATCGCCAGGGGCGGGGAACTCAGTGCAACCGTTCGGCCGAGCGATTCCACATACATTTTCAGTTCCTACACTTACACGAACAGCGACCAAAGGTCCTCTCAGGTACCAGGCAGCGGGGTGATCGACACGCTCGGGATCCCGTCGAACCGGTTCACGCTTCTGGTCAATCAGCGTATAGCGGAAAGGCTGAACATCAGCTTCGACCTGCTTGTCGCAGGCAAATACCTTGCGCCGATCTTCAGTAACCAGACTTTCACAACGGTCCTGTACCGATTTGACGGCAACAGGCGGGGCGATCTATCGGCCGCCTACGACGTTCCCTGGAAGAGAGAGAAGATACATCTCGTACTTCGGGCCACCGTCCAGAACCTTTTCGCCAACCGTTATTTTGAGAATGGTTTCCGAACCGAAGGCCGGACGGGAAGGATCGGGCTGGCGCTGCGCTTCTAGCGCCTATAGGTGAAGTTTCGCCTGTTTTTGCTGTGCTATAATCGCGAAAAACACGGAAGGTGAATCATATGCACAGAACACAGTTGTTTCTCGGTTCGGCATTGGTCGTGATCTTGTCCGGCGCCGCGTTCGCACAATCCAAAACGGTGACAAATGCAGACCTGGAGAAGTACAGGGTACAGAGGCTCGCGGCAGAAAAGGACCTAAACGAGAATTACGAGGAACTCGGATTTCCTTCTCCGGAGGAGCTTGAGAGGCAGGAGCAGAAAAGCCGCAGCGAGTACGCTGCCCTCGCGCGGAGACTCCGCGAAGAAGAGGCCCGGCAGCCTCAAAATGACAGTTTTGTGACGTATTACCAAACCGCTCCTACCGCATATCCCTATCCAAATCCCAGCTTCGTGGATTACGGGGGCAGATACGCACCTTCCTATCTCTACTATCGTTTCTACAATCCCGGCTATCGTTATCCGGTCCATCGCGGCCGCACCGAACCACGGCGCTTCCAGACTTTCCGCAGGCAGTGGCGGAATGCAGTCAGGCAAAACGGAAGGAATTAACGAGTACTGAGTGATGAGTAAGGAGTGATGAGAAATGAGGACCGAGTATTGATGTTGACTAACGCAGCTTATTTCCAACATCGTCTCCTGTTTCTTTCGCTCCGATCACGGGCAGGGACAAGCCCTGCCCCTACAATTTCTCCTGTTTCTTTCGCTCCGATCACGGGCAGGGACAAGCCCTGCCACTACAATTTCTCCTGTCTCCTTTCTAATGACTTATACCCACGCAAGCGTTATAATTCCCACAATTCAACCCCCACGCTGTAAATAAATGAATGAATTGACCAACGGTTGGGAAGCTGTGATCGGGATGGAAATCCACGCGCAGCTGGCGACCAACACGAAAATATTCTGCGGTTGCGCCGCCAATTTCGGCGACGAGCCGAATTCGAACACCTGTCCTGTCTGCCTCGGCCTGCCCGGCGCGCTTCCGGTACTTAACCGAAAAGCTGTCGCATTGGGTGCTCGGGCCGCGCTCGCACTTGGACTGAACATCAACGAGACTTCCGTGTTTGCCAGGAAGAACTACTTCTATCCGGACCTCCCAAAGGGTTACCAGATCTCGCAGTTCGACAAACCGTTCTCTTCTGACGGGACCCTGACGATCATGACCGCCGAACGCGACGAAGGCGGCCATGCAAGGGAATGGAAACCGATGAAGATAGGCATCGAGCGCCTGCATCTTGAAGAGGACGCGGGAAAGAACGTACACGAAGGCCTTCCCGAAACCGACAAGTATTCATATGTTGACCTGAACCGTGCGGGTACGCCTCTGGCAGAGATCGTCACCGCGCCTGATTTTCATACTTCCTGGCAGGCATATGACTACGTCAACCACGTCCGCAGGGCCTTGCAGTGGGTGGGTGCCTCTGACGCCGATATGGAAAAAGGAAATCTCCGGTGCGAGGCGAACGTGTCGGTTCGCCTGAAGGGAGAGAAGGGGTTCCGGAACAAGGTAGAGCTAAAGAATCTGAATTCCGTACGGTTTATGCAGAAGGCGATCGAATTTGAGATCGACAGGCAGATCAGGGCGCACGAGGCGGGCGAGGAAGTGTTCCAGGAAACGCGTCTTTGGGACGAGAAGAATAGTGAGACGCGACTGATGCGCTCAAAGGAAGATGCCCACGATTACAGGTACTTTCCCGAGCCGGACCTGCAGCCTTTGAAGGTGTCACTTGAATTCATCGAACGGACAAGGGCCGAATTGCCCGAGCTGCCTGACGCGATGATTACCCGCTTTATTAGCGAATACTCTCTTGGCTTCATTGATGCGTCTCAGTTGGTTTCCGACAAGGAGCTAGCCGCTTACTTCGAAGAGACGGCGGCGGCTTCGGGCGACCCGCGTTCTTCGGCTAACTGGATACTTGTCGAGCTGCTCAGGGAACTTAACAATGCGGGGATCCCGGCATCCAGGTCTCCCGTCGCTCCCGGCTCACTCGCGGAACTTATCAAGTTCATTGAAAGCGGTAAGATTAGCGGCAAACAGGCGAAAGAGGTGTTGCCGGAGATGTTCTCGGATGGGAAGACGGCAGAAGAAGTGATCAGGGAAAAGGGCCTTGAACAGGTCTCCGATCCAGGCGAGATAGCAAAGATCGTCGATGAAGTGATAGCTGCGAATCCGGAACAGGTTGAAGGGTACAAAGGCGGGAACGAGAGGCTTCTGGGGTTCTTCGTCGGTCAGGTGATGAAAGCGTCAAAGGGTACCGCGAACCCGCAGATGGTAAACGAGATCCTGAGATCGAAACTGCAGTCTTGATAAGTGCGGCTGCTCGGGACGGCGGGAAAGTCCGCCGCTGGACGGAGTCCGGCGTTCGGATATGCCGGAAGGAGGATATATGAAGAAGTTGTTGTTATTGGTCCTCGTGGCGGCATTCACTGCCGCATCCGCATACGGGCAAGGTGACCCGACCCCCGTACCGCAAGGGACTCCCAATCCGGTGATCGAGAACCAAAGCACGCAGGACGCGATGCGGCGCGCGGAAGACCTCAATAGACGGTCAACTGACCTCCAGATGACCGAGAAGTTTCCCGTCAAGGTTCCTGAAAAGTATAAAGAGTTTCAGCAGCTAATCGAGCCTTTGTACCGGAACTCGACCGGTGAAGAAAGGGCGTTTATGGCGCCGGCTTCCGATGATGCGGCGGCTTTCGCGGAACTCCTTAGAAAAAAGAACACCGGTATCTTCAAACTTATCTCGGACCGGGGTTGCGCTGACAATCCAAAGGTCGTCAACGCCTCGGTTGATTGCTCCCGGTACTCGATGCCGGGCGCCGGATCGGGTTATTCGTTCAGGTTTGGCGATTACAGGATGTTGCACATTTCCGACATCGTCTTCAGACAGGGCCGGCTTGAAGCACTGGGTGTCCTGAACCACGGAATAATGTTGAATCTGGGGGACGTGCCGATCGAGTCGGTCTCTGAAAAGACCGAGGGTGTGGAATACGTCGCAAAGCTCAAACCCACAAAGGATTTCGCGCAAGCCGCCGATCTCGCGACCAGGCTACAGAAAGGGATCAAGGAGAACGGCCGAACTTATGCCAGCGTGCTTCCGATTCTTCTCAACAGCACATATGTACTGAGATCGATCGCTTACGATGGAGAGGCGTTGAGAAAGGTCGGACGATTCACTTACAACGAGATGGAACTCGACAACAGGCGCGATGTGCTGGTCGTGTTCAGGGTGGTACGCCTTGAGAACAACGAGGCGACCATCGTCTGGAAAGAACTGGACGACAGCAAGGCGCCAAAACTCAAGCCAAAGGAATAAGGAGGGAGTGTCGATGCTAGTTGGAAGTCGAAGATATTGCATCGTTCTCTTGTCAGTTCTTGTGGCCTGTTCTCCCGCGGCGGGCCAGGGCGTCCCTACCCAGCCTTCCACCGATGACATCGTACGTGAGAATCTCGAACGGCGTATGAACACGATGCGCAATCTCGATGTGCTCAGCCGCCGGACCGCGTCTGAGAAACGCGAGGCTGCGAAAGTGATGTACTTCCGGCCCGAGCTTACGAGTGAACTTAAGGAGAAGCTTGGGGTAACCCCATCGGTACTTGCTGTTTACAGTGAACTTCTGCGTCAACAGGGAACCGGGGCGGTCAGACTGCTTGCGCAGGAGGATTGCGAAAAGATCCGGAAGGTTTCGCGCCTCGCAGCTTGTTATCAGGAGAACGCAAACATAAGGGAGTTCGCGAATGCCTATTCTTTCCGCGAGAACAGACGCGCCGTGTTCGCCCGCGCCGATATTGCCGTTACTTCGCAATACCTGGTCGGAGGACGGCATTCGGTTCAAACACTGCTTGTGGATATCGGGAAGAAAGAGGTCATACGGATCAACGGGGATTCACCTGAGATCGCATTTCTTTTCAATTTCAGGCCCGCTTCGGATGCGTCTGGTATCGACGCTCAATTCGAGGAGCTGAAGACCGGTCTGACAGTGGCAGAACTCGACGAGGGCAGAGTCATCCATACCTTTTCCTACTCGAAAGCGGCGAAGATCGTACCCGGAAACGTTTACGCCATCCGATCGATATCATACCGGCCGGAGGGATCGGAACCTCTGGCAAAGGACGCGGATGTCGTTGTTGTGTTCAAGGTGGTGGAGACGCCCGGCGAAGAGGGAACTACGCTGGTTTGGAAAGAGATCTTGCGGAACCCGGGAATGGAGATGAAGAGCGGACAGGGGAATGATGAAAACTGAACAGAAGACCGCCGTAGTAACGGGCGGCACAAAGGGAATCGGCCGCGCGGTCGCTGAGGCACTGCTTGAGCGGGGAAACCGTGTATTTATTTGCGCCCGGAATAAACGGGAGTTGTCTGAAGCGATCGAGAGCTTGTCTCCGAAAGGGAAGGTCGATGGCGAGGTTTGCGACGTGCGGAGCGAAAGCCAGGTCCGGATGATGCTGGACGAGTGTGTCCGTGTATTCGGCGGCATCGATATCCTGGTCAATAACGCGGGTGTCGGTGTGTTCGGACAATCGGTTGAAGAACTTGAACCGGAGGACTTTCGCCGGATTCTGGAGACGAATCTCTTCGGCGTATTCTACACGTGTCACTATGCATTGCCGCGTCTGAAGGAGAAGGGGGGATATATCATTAATATTTCCTCGCTTGCCGGTCAGAATGCACACCCGGGAATGGCTGCCTATAATGCTTCGAAGTTCGGACTGAACGGATTCTCAGAGGCGTTGATGCAGGAGGTCCGGCAGGATGATGTTAAGGTCAGCTACATCTGCCCGGGTTCTGTGAACACGGAATTCGGCGGCGACTCGGTGTCGAAAGAAAAGGCGTGGCAGCTGCAGGCAGAGGACATCGCTCAGACGGTGATTGATCTTCTGGATTTCGCGCCAAACGCTCTGCCGAGCAAGATCGAGATCAGACCGAGCAAGCCGCCGAAGCGGTGAGCAGTAAGCGGTGAGCAGTAAGCGGTGAGCAGTAAGCGGTGAACTGTTTAGCCCACCCGTTTACGGGTGGGACATTGAAAGGTAAGCTGTTCAGCCCGCCCATTAATGGGCGGGCTGATTAATAACAACCAGTAAGCCGATTCCGCAAAACCCGTTTAACTCTTTTGACTTAAACGCTTAATCGTCGATACCAGATAAGATTCTTCGTAGGGTTTGTTCAAGTACTCCGAAACCCCTAATTCTTCAGCCTTCGTGCGATGCTTCTCGGAAGTCCTGGACGTGATCATCACGACCGGCAGATGTTTGAGCTTTTCACTCTGCCTGATCATCGCCAGAAGTTCATAACCGTCCATCTCAGGCATTTCCACATCGGTCAGAACGACGTCCGGAAGTTCCGCCATCCCCAGCAGCATCTCCAGCGCTTCCAAACCGTCCTTCGCGACCACCGGCTCCCAGTTGTTCGCTTTCACAAGTCTCGAATTGACGTGTCTGACGCTCGGACTGTCGTCCACGATCATCACGGTCGTTGTCGCCACCTGCGCAGGCGCTGTTGGCATCTTCACCGGTTTCGACTTGCGGCTGTCGATCAGGTGGACCAGATCTATGACCGGGACCACGGTGCCGTTTCCGAGGATCGTAGCGCCGAGGAGCTCAGGCATCTCCTTCAGAGGATGGCCGAGCGGCTTGATCACGATCTCTTCCGGCTTAACGATCTCATCTACGACAAGCGCGCATTTGCGTTTGACCGTATCCAGGAGCAGCAGTTCTGAATCGTTCTCTACGGCGGCGCTATTCGCCGGCAGGTCCAGCAGGTTGTTCAGATAGACTAAGTTGTGTTTTCCGCTTCCGAGGTTGATGGTCCCGGTTTCCATCGCCGGTCTCAATTGTCCCGCCTTCACCTCGCTGATCTGTTTCACTATCTTCAGAGGGAATGCAAAGGTCCGGTCATTGGCTTTTACCAGCAGTGCCCTGGCGATTGCGAGCGCCATCGGCACCCGGATCGTAAATGTCGTTCCTATCTGAAATTCCGAGGCGACCGAGATAGTTCCCTGCTGGCGGAGGATATTCGTTTTCACGATATTCATTCCGACACCGCGCCCGGCGATCTGGCTGATCTTGCTGGCAGTCGTAAGCCCCGGCAGGAACACCAGTGAAAGCGCTTCGTCCTCCGACATTTCAGATGCGGCGTTTGCGGATATGAGTCCGGCGGAGACCGCTTTGTTCTTGAGAGCTTCGGCGGAAATACCCGCACCGTCGTCGGTGACTACAAGGATGATATGCGTACCTTCGCTGTAGACCTTCAGTGAGATCCGGCCCTTTTCGTCTTTGCCCAAAAGGCGGCGGGTCTCGGGTGTCTCGATCCCGTGCGCGACCGCATTCCTGAGCATATGAAGCAAAGGTTCCACTAGTGCGTCGAGTATGTGTGTGTCGACCTCAAGATTCTCTCCCTCGATCGTAAGGTCAACGAGTTTGTCGAGTTCTGATGCCGTCATCCTGGCGGTTCTCTCCAGCCTCGGCGAGAGAGTTCCGAATCTGATCATTCGAAGGCTAAGCAGTTTATGCTGTACATCGTCGATCAGCCGTTTCTGCGTGTCGTAGAGCGATTCGAAATAGCTGCGGATCAAGGTGAGTTCATTGGTGATCGAGAACGCGTCCGAAGCGGTTTCCATCAGATCGCGTGAAAGTTGATTGAACTCCGTGTAACGATCGAACTCAAGGCTGTCAAATTCGGCATCCTCTTCCGTGCCGCCGATAGGCGTGTTAAAAGGCGGCGTTGCAGGGTTCCATCTGAAGTTCGAGGGAGAAGGCGGCCCGCCCCCGAAATCGGTCTCGAGCTTTCCGCTCGACCTCTGGAGCCGCCTTGTACTGTTCTGCATTTCCTTGATCTGAGTGTCCAGTTCGGTCAGCTTTTGCTGGAAGACCGCCCTTCCGAAGACCAGTTCGCGTACGAGTTTTACCAGGTCGTCCAGGGTCTCGAGAGAAATGCGCACGACCGAACGATTAGCGTGCCTGGTAACTTCCTTAAATCCGGCGGCTTTGCTATCTTCGCTGTCGCCGTTTGCCACGATTGCCGCGGCAGTTTCTTCCGTTTCCTGTGTCTTGTCAGGTTCGGAAACAGTTTCGGACTCTGCCTCGGATCGTTGTTCGCCGGCGGCACTGAACGAGGCCAGAAGTTGGTCGAACTGGGTGAAGGTTCTGCTGATCTTATCCTCCAGATCCCTCGAAGTGTCATTGTTCGCCACGGCGCTGATGCAATCCGTTGCGGCCTGCAGAAGACTGAAAATTTCAGAGTTACCATCGATCCCTTTCTCGGAAAGATGGTCAAGAAGGTCCTCGACCTTGTGGGAAAGGCCCGCCAGTTTCTTCAGGCCGACAATACCGGCTGAACCCTTCAGGGTGTGTGCGCTGCGGCGTATTTCAAGAAGAGCTTCGCGGTTGCTGGGTGTTTGCTTGACGATCTCCAGGTGCTCGTTGATGTTCTTGAGGTGATCTTCGGCTTCCATCGCAAAGATCTCCATCATCTCGTCGTCTATCTCGAATTCTTCCTCGTCCCAGGAATCGGCCTCAGGTTCCGCCGCCTGTTCGACATCCGAAATGGGCTCGGCCTCGATCTCCGGTTCAGGTTCGACCTTGATGCTTTCGAATGAATCGTCCAGCAGACTCGAAATGTCGACGTCGAATTCTTCCGATTGAAACCGCAAGCCGGCTATTTCCGCCTCTAGCGTCGCTATCTGGTCAAGGATCGAAAGGGAATCGTTGTCGGCGTCCGGGGTTCTCGAATTAATAAGAACCTCTAGTTCATCTCTCAAATCTCCTGCAAGCGCCGAGATCGCCGGGAGCTCACAACCCAGTGCCATCGACCTGATCCTGCCGAGTGCTTCCGGAGCACCCGCGAGTACTTGTATTCCCGCGGATCCCCGCGCCCACATCAGGATGCCCTGTCTCAGTTTCTGGAGGCAGATTTCCGACGCTTCGATAAGGTCCTTATTCACGCTGGTTTGAATCACTGGCATGGGCTGTCTTGTGCAAATTCCGGAGATCTAGTTTGTTCTGGATGTGTCGTATCTAAGTGATGACTGGGGCGCCGCGACGGCCGGAGCGATATCTTCCGGGAGTTTGAAGGGGGCGACGGAGCCGCGGAGGTCGTCGGAAAGCTCAACAAGTTTCTTCGCTGACTTTGCAGCGCGGCTGGAGCCCTCGTTTACAAGGGCCGTAACCTTTGAAATATTCGCCATTGCGTTCGAAATGTCTTCAGAAGTGTGTGCCTGGCGTTTAGCAGATTCTGAAATGGATTCGATCAGACCCGCGAGCCTGGTTGATACCTTGTCGATCTCGACGAGCGCCTGGCCCGCGTTGTCCGCCAGCGTCGAGCCCACGACAACCTCGTGTATGGTCTCTTCCATCGACGCGACAACGTCCTTTGTCTCGATCTGAATGGTCTGCGCAAGCGTGGCGATCTTCTGGGTAAGGTGATTCGACCTTTCGGCGAGCCGTTCGACCTCTTCAGCAACGAACGCAAACCCGCGCCCCGCCTCGCCTGCGGCCGAAGCTTGAAGGGACGCATTCAGAGCAAGCAGGCTTGTCCGTTCAGAAAGGTCGTCGATAAGCTGCACGATGTGGCTGATCTCCTGCGAGCGTTCGCCAAGCTTCTTGATCCTTCTTGCGGTTTCCTGAACCTGTTTCCGGATACCGTTCATCGCATTGATGTTGTCCTGTACCGCCTTAGATCCGTACCGCGCGTTGTTCATCGATTCGCCGGCCACCTGTGCGGATAGCGAAGCATTTCCGGAAACCTCCTGGATCTGGACCGCCATGTTGGATACGGCGGAAGTGATCCTGGCTATCTGGGATGCTTGCGCCTCGCTCCCTCTGGCGAGTTGTTCCGTGGTGTCGTTGATCGAGTTCGAGGATGTACTGACCTGGTTGGTGAGATCCTTCACCTGTTTGATCAGCGAACGAAGTTCGCGGGTCATCGAGTTGAATGCCTCAGCGATCTCGCCGGTCATCTCGGACGATACTTCCGCCTGGACCGTCAGGTCGCCGGCAGCAACTTCAGATACCTCTGCGAGCAGCTTAAGGATCGATTCCTGAAGGCTGTTGCGCTCATCCTGTGTCTGGACGATACCTTGAAGTTCATCGACCATATGTTGAAACGACTGGCCGAACCGGTCATTTTCACTCCTCGGGACGATCATTCCTGAAAGATTGCCGCGGGCGATCCGGTCGGCGATATCCGCTTTTTCGCTCAGGTAGGTCGATAGGTCCTTGAGCGAGATAAGCAGCTCCGTCTGCGAAACGGTTTCACCGTCCAGGAGGTCTCCCTGGGCCAATTGTGAGGCAACTGCCGTCGCCTCGTGCAGTTCCCGTTGGAGGTTAATGTTCGAGATGTTCACCGCGACTATGGAAGCAAACACCGCGATAACGCCGAATATCAGTATCATTGTCGCCGTTCCGGGATTTTCAGGCAGCCCCAGATAAGGCGCATTGACCATCACCGCTCCTAGGAGTAGAAAAGCGATGGAAAGAACCGAAAAGGCCTTTAAGAGAAGATTCCAGATGGGGTTGTTGGACATAGTGTTGCCGGGTCGTATGGATCAGGCGAAAGGGGCCCTAGGCGAAGGGTTTTACCTCATCATCGGGTGCTGCGGAGCTGTAGTACTGCGATATTTCGACCCCTTCCTCATCGTAAAATCCGTCGGCTTCGGGAGTGTCCCCAATTTCCACCACTTCCGTCACTTCCAAAGTGGTCTCAGGCGAGTCAACGCCGGGGCTGGCTGTTGCAGTTTCGGGGACTTCGAGGAAAGACTGGTTCGAAGCCGGGAGGATAAATTCGGGCGCCGGGACCGGACTGTTCAGGTCTGCGGGTTCAGCCTGTGTGAACGTGTCTCCAATAGTCGGAAGATCCAGCGGCGTAGCCGCATCCGAGGACGGGAAATCTCCCATTGGTTCCTCCGGAGTAGTTTCGAAATCGGCTTCCGCAGAAGCATCTTCGATATCCACCGTTTCCGGGAAGCCCGGATCGCTTTCGGTCGGGATCTCGTAATCTTCGATGACCGGTTCTTCAATACTCAGATCGTATTCTGAAACTGATTGCCTCAGGTCCTTCATAAGTTCGGACAGGGTGGCGATTTCCGAGGAAGAGTGCTTTAGTTCATCGACGGTGGCCTCGATATCAGAAATCGAGTTCAGGAATGTAAGAAAGGCCCTGTCGGTTTCTTCGGATCGGTCTCCGGTGACGGACAGAAGGCTTTCCTGAAAGTTCAAAAACTGGCCCACAAGTCGCTCGAGTTCCGCGAGTACGTTTCCGTTCTCTATCGAAAATTTTGAGAACTCGGAAGCGTCACCGGCGGCGATCTCAAGCACGTTCTCGACCTTCTTTATTTCGGTGGTGATGCTCTTGTTGAGCGTCACGATCTGCTTGTTGGTGCCGTGCGCGCGTTCTGCGAGCCGCTCGACCTCTTCTGCCACCAGCGCAAATCCCTGTCCTTTTCCCCCAAGTTCCGTAGCCTGGATCGATGCATTGAGGGCGACCATGCTGGTGCGGTTCGCGAGATCCTCGACGGTCGCCGCGAGCTTTGTTATGTCCTGCGACCGTTCATTGAGTCCCTGCACTCTTGTAAATGCCTCGCGAAGCTGTTTTCTTAGTTTGCTAACGGCTTCGGAGTTCTGGGCCCCGATCTGCGAACCTCTCTGTACTTTCCCGATCGAATCCCGCGCAACTCTCGCTGAACTTCCGAGATCGGCCGAGATCTTCTGAACCAGCCCGGGGACCTGCTTCAGGACGATGGAGGCCTGGGTCATCTCTTCGATCCTGTTCTCGTCCTGATCGATCACGACTTCCAGGTGCTTGCCTATGTAATCAGCCGCTTCCTGTGCCGCGAAAGCGTTTTCCCTGGCTTTGTTTACAACGCTACCGAGATTTTTGATCAGTATGTTTACAGCACCGGCTATTTCTTTGGTCGCCGGGTCGTCCGTCGCTGCCGAAACTGAAAGGTTCCCCGATCGGATCGGAGAGACTTCCTGAGTAAGCCGCTCAACTGCTGATGACAGGCGTTCAAGGTCCTCCTTGGCATTTATCGATTCGGACACCTTGGAAAGCAGATCCTTAAACACTTTCAGGACACGGTCCGAGCCTTCCAGCCTTGTCAGCGATATGTCCGAATTGCCCGCCGCGACCTTTTCCATAAGGGTTACTATGGTTTGGACCTGCTGGCTGTTCTTGAAGATGGCGTTAAGCATTTCGTCCGTTTCAAGCGATCCGGAAGTTTTCGGGACGGAAGATGAATGTGTCCTTTCCAGGCTCTTGGCAATAAGTGTCACTTTCTCAACCGGCCGTACGATCTCGTTGGAAAGCCACCATCCGAATACAACTACAACGAAAGCAAGGAAGAGAAATGGGATGAAGATGCCATAGAAGACATCGTTGATCAGCAGGGATACGACGAGGTACGAGATCAGCCCGAAGGTGCAAGTGAAAAAGGCCAGTACACTGGTAGAGATCCAGATCCTGCCGCGCAGTGAGTTAAAAAGTGAGTTTGTGATTTGTCGGGGCATTCTATTTTTGTATGAGTGTTGACCGCCTGGCTAAATGACCTTTAGCGAGCCCACCAGTTTACCCACGTTGAGTACGGTGAACGATTCCGATTTGTGCATGAACGTTCCCGAGACAAACGGATGAGGATCCTGGTCCGATGCCGAGATCTCGATATTGTCTACGGTGAGGATCTCGCGTAGTTTTTCCACCCTGAAGGCGATCAGGGCGTCCATCGTTTCGAGCCTGATGACGACGTGTTTTGCGATCTCGCCCCCGGAAGACGACGATTCACCTATCAGACTTCTCAGGTCGATCACCGTTACTATCTCGCTTCGGAGGTTCGCGATGCCCAAGAGCCATTCTGGAGTGTTGGGCAGCTTTGTGGCGGAAAGGTCGCGAACGACCTCCGAGACGGTCTGAGAATCCAGCGCGTACGAGGATCCGCCAAATACGAACGAGATGAATTTCCGTCCCGTGAAGGCGGATTCCGGTTCATTGCCGGCGGTCTGTCCGGGCGCGGATTCGCGACCGTCAGCACCGGGAATGGCTTTCTGCTGTGTAAGCCCGGCGGTTTCGTTGATCATTTTCTGGTTAGAGGAGGGGGAATGAGCGTGTTTCTGAGCGGGGAAGGCGACAATGCGCCATCCCCGCTATCCGGGACCTGAGACCGTCTCCGGCTCGTGGGCCGGTATACGGAAACTACATCAGGTATTCATTTACGGTGCGCATCAATGTTTCCGGTCCGAACGGCTTGGTGATGTAGTTGCTCGTACCGGCCATCTTTCCACGCACCTTGTCAAAGAATCCGTCCTTGCCGGATATCATTACGACAGGGACATCCTTTGTCGCTTCGTTGCTTCGGATCAGCTTGCAGGTTTGGTAACCGTCCATCCTCGGCATCGTTATGTCCAGCAGAACGAGGTCCGGTACCAACTCGTTGATCTTCTCCAGCGCATCGACGCCGTCGACCGCGCAAATCGTCTCGTGCCCGCATTTCTGGAGCTTCAGCGAAATTAGCTTTCGGATCGTCGGACTGTCGTCTACAACAAGGATCGTTTTAGCCGACGGCTGTGCCAGTTTGTCACTCTCCTGCTGTTCGATCTCCGCGACCCTAACTGCAAGGGCATCGACCTGAGACCGGAGTACGACGTCGCCGGAGTTCTTCGCCGCATACTCCTGCAGGTACTCAAATCCCTTCCTGTACTGCCTTAGATTGATATAACCGATACCGAGCGACCGCATTTCGCCGTCAACGGTTCCCCGCACGTTCTGATCAGACTCCATCCGTTTGACCGCGTCTTCGACTACCGCCATATCGGCTTGAGAATTCGAAAGAAGAAGTTCGAGATCCGAAAGCGTCAATACCGCGTAGCAGGTGCCGCAAATATACGCCTGGGGCTCGATCGAGTTGAGGCAGAACGGACATTCGAATGTGGCAGGAACTTCCTGTGAAACCGGTTCGCTGCCAAGGAACTCGTCCTCTTCGACCGGAAAGAACTCGCGTATCTCAGGCTCTTCTTCGGGTCCGGCGAACGCTTCTGAAGATTCCGGCTGTGCGATCGCTTCGAGGTCAGGATCCTCAACCTCCGGATACTCCGCCACCGCTTCCGAGACCGGAGCGTCGAATTCATACTCATCGACCTCGTCAGCGCTATCTACTGAGTCAACTACGAACTCCTCGACAACTTCGTCTGCTTCATCCTTCGAGTCAACCGCAAATTCTTCTATTGGCGCTTCGAGATCGACTTCATCGGAAACAAAGCTTTCCGCAGCATCCGCTGCCTCGAGCCTCTGTTCGTTATCTTCATAGACTTCCGGTTTGGAAACATGTCCGTTCCAGTTTGTGCCGGAATTGTAGAATTCCGTCTGCATTTCCGTCAGTTCCGACTCATCGTCCCCGGATGTCTCGCCGACTGGGGGCGCGCTGTCTACAAAGATCCTGAGCGAATCGAGGTTTGCGCGAGCTACCTGGTTTTCTTCATTGATATCCAGGACCTTTTCGAAACATTTGATCTTGTCCTCGAACGTTTCAGAAAGGTGCGCCCTTAGCATCCAGGCATCTTCCAATTCCGGATTGTCGGACAAGATCTCGTCAAGCAGTGTGACCGCCTCTTCGCGTCCTCCCGCGATCGCCAGCCGATTT
>JAHEEZ010000005.1:27931-32665 GCA_024640445.1 Acidobacteriota bacterium
GCCGATTTGCGTCGAGCAGGCGGGATTTTGCCTCGCGGGCCCGGAATGCCGACATCTGCGCATTGGCACTCTCGTTCGCGGGGTCGATCCTGAGCACCCGGCCAAGGTGGGATCTCTTTTCGTCGTCTGAAGGAGCAAATGAAGCCAGCCAGAGCCACGCGGACGAGTTGTTATCGTCATGCGAGATCGCCTGCATGAAGCATTGGCGGGCGACATCGTTCATACCATTCTCGGCGGCCTCAGCACCGCTTTTGACGAAATTCTTCGCCAAGAGAACGCGTGTAGACTTTGCCCACTCACTCGCACGCTCGTTCGCGGGATTGATCTTCAGAACGTTGTTCAAGAAGACAAGCAGTTCCTCTGGATAATCGCTGATCGAGGCGAGCCAAAGCCACGCGCTTTCATTATCAGGATCTTCGTCAGTCACGCGAAGCAGAAGATTTCGCGCTTCGGCGCGGTTGCCAGCCTGCGCGGCCTCGATACCCGTGCTGAGCATCTGGCTCACTTCGGGTGAACTGCTTCCGGCGCTGCTCCCGTCAAACTGACGCGGGTCGACCATTGGAAGGGATTCACTTTGCGGTTCGAATTCAAGTTTCATAGTCGTAGATTGATTCTCAGTGTTCCGGATTTTGTGCGGGAGTTCTGGGCAATACCGATCAAGAGGCTGATATGTGACAATTTTCGGCATTCGCCGGCTGACAAATAGTGATATTGATTTGTCAACGCTGAACTGGTTCTACTGCTGATAACCCAGCAAAAACGGGTGAATCGGCTGATTCGGCGGGAACCGGGGACGGGCCCGCAGGCATTATAAGAGCAATAATCAGACCAAATGGGGGGCTACTTACGGCGCATCCGGTAGGGTGTGGTGTGACAGGAGCGATTCGAGTCTTTGGGAGCTGATGCCGAAAGTGCGCATGATCGCTCGCGCTTCTTTAGAGGGAGCGGGAGTATTCCCCGAAGGATGGTTCAGCACGGCGGTGATCAGGTTGTTCTTTGGTGTGTGTTCGGGAGATATGAATTCGAACATCCGGACCCCGTAGCCGCAATGTTCGAGTAGTACGGCGCGCAGTCCGTCCGTTATGGACTCGGTCTCGCGTTCAAGCAGAAGGCCGTAATCATTCAGCGGCTCCAGGGGTTCGGGAAATCGAAGTTCTTTTCTGAGTTCTTTCTGGCAACAGGGCGCGGCGACTATCACACGGCAATTTGACGTGATTCCGCGATATAGAGCATCATCGGTGGCTGTGTCGCAAGCGTGAAGCGCGATCAAAACGTCGGGTGCGGCGAGATCAGAATCAGCGATCCTTCCGGCGGAGAATGAAAGACCCTCGAAACCGCATTTCGCTGCCGCGGAACCGCACGTTTCCACAAGCTCCGGCCTCTCCTCGATCCCCAGGATCCGAACGTCTATCCCAAGGCCGTTCTTCAGGTGATCGTAAAGTGCGAACGTCAGATATCCTTTTCCGGAACCCATATCCGCGATCCGGAGGGGCCGGCCTTCCGGCACACCCGCTTCAATGATAAGGTCTTCCAATATCGTCACAAAACGATTGATCTGCCTGAATTTGGCCTGCTGTTTGTCCTTCACGCGCCCTTCGGCAGTGGAAATACCAAGGAGCTTAAGAAATTTCCGGTCCGGGTCGATCGGCCGGTCTTTCGGCCTGTCGTGCCCCGTACCCGGCACGCCGCTGAATGTCGGTTTCGAGCGGGACAGCACCACGCCCTTGTCGCCCCGGAACTCTAGCTGAAAGTCAGCGGAGACGGTGAAAAGACGAGCTGACCGGAATCCATCGTTGAACAGCGCAACGACTTTCAAAAGCCCGTCTGCAAACCCGAAGTTCTTCGCTACGTCCCGGTTCCCATACCGGAAGACGAACTGGAGCATGTCGCCCCGCTTTGTATTTATGCGCCGGAGCAAAACCTTTTGCAGTTGCTCTTCGGGACCCTTATAATTCCCGACTGTAGCTTTTGCGAATGTATTGTTCTCAAGCGCGGCGGCCAGTTCGCCGACGAAGCTTGTTATTTTTTTCTCCTGCATAGCCGCGGACGTTCAGATTACCACACCGCGCCGCAGTGTCCGAGAATGGAGAGTCGTATGGAAAACGGTGGCGGTCCAGGCGCCAGAAAGTCATTTCTGGCGTTGTTCGGAGAGATCTTCGAGGGTCCGGAAAGCCAGGAGGGAATGTTCCTTGCGGCGAATACCGGCATTCACAAGACTCTGGCCGGCATCGACTCGGAGTCGGCGTCGCAGGATGTATGCGGTTCGAGCGTCGCCGCTCACGCGGCGCATCTGATGCTGTACCTTGAAGTGCTGGGCGGATATCTCAAGGGAGAGATCCGCGGCGTGGACTGGACAGCTGGCTGGGCAAAAACGACGGTCGATCCTGAAGAGTGGGATACTATCAGGGCCGGCATTCGAAGAGAGTGCGGGAAGATCGAGGTCCATGCGGACAAGATCAATGAATGGGACGCTGATATGGTGTCGTTGACGATGGCGCTTACGATCCACTCGGCATATCACTTGGGAGCGATCAGGCAGATCGCGAAGCATTTATAGGTGTTTTATGAGCGAAAGCGGAATAACCATAGCAAAGGCCGACTTCCTTAATGACATCGGCTACATTCTCAGGGAGACCTTTGAAGGTTCTCCTGAGGGACAGGGGAGCGCCTATCTGGATAATCGGGTCGGCGTGTTCTCCACGCTGGATGAACTTACCGCGGAGCAGGTGTCCAGGGAGCACGAAGACACTTCCATCGTTGCCCACACGGAACACCTGAAGTTCTATCTCGACCGGCTTGTCGAGTTTATTGAGGGAAGGGAAGAACCTGTTAACTGGGACCAGAGCTGGTTGATCGATACAGTGGACGAGGAAGAGTGGGACACTTTGAAAGCCGGGATGCACAATTCATATGAGAATGTGCTCAGGTGCCTGGCGGGTGTCGCGGAATGGAATCGCAAGAAGATCGGTGAAGCGATCGCGATCGTCGCTCATACCGCTTACCACCTTGGAGCCATACGTCAGATGGCGAAGTCTGTGAAAAGTGGATCCGCAGTGAGTGAGGAGTGATGAGTGGTGGGTGATGAGTATTGAGTGATGGGTGATGAGTAATTCACAATTCACAATTCACCATTCCCGATTCACAATTCACCATTCCCGATTCTCCATTCCCGATTCACGATCCATATGAATAACCTGTTCCATCTTGCATTTCCGGTCCGCGACCTTGAAGAGGCACGGAGATTTTACGGCGGACTTCTTGGCTGTTCAGAGGGCCGATGCTCTGACACCTGGGTCGATTTCAACCTCTACGGTCATCAGATCGTCGCTCATCTGTCGGAAAATGCGGGTCCTGCGAGAACTGCGAACAAAGTAGACGCGGACGATGTTCCGGTTCCTCATTTCGGGATCATTCTGGAAATGGACGAATGGGAAGCGCTTGCGGCAAAACTGCGCGAGCAGGGAGTCGAATTCGTAATAGAGCCAAAGGTCAGGTTCCGCGGCGAGGTGGGCGAGCAGGCGACGATGTTCTTTCTCGACCCGAGCGGGAACGCGCTGGAGTTCAAGAGCTTTGCCGACATGTCGAGGGTATTTGCGAATTGATGTTTATGAGGAAGTTACTTTCAACCACTGGTTCCCGTCTCCTTTTGGCGGCTTTGGTCCTTATTTTCGCCTGCGGCGTTCCGGGGCAATCGAATCGAAAGATAGCAGTCACGATCGACGATCTTCCGGTAGTAACGATCTTCAACGACATCGAGGTCCGCAGGAGGATCACCCGCGACATCCTGGACCAGATAAAGGACTCGCAGGTTCCGGTTGTAGGTTTTGTCAATGAAGGGAAACTTTACCGTGATGGAAAGCTTGTCGATGACGAGGTCGATCTGCTGAGGCAGTGGACCGCGGCGGGGCTCGAACTTGGAAATCACACCTATTCGCATATGAGCCTGAACAGCAACCCGGTCGGCGATTTTATCTCGGACGTTGAACGAGGTGAGATCGTTACAAAGCAATTGCTGGCGACTCGGGGAATGAAACTCAGGTACTTCCGTCACCCATATCTTCATACCGGGCTTGATGTGGAAACCAAGAGGACGGTCGCCGCCTACTTCGAAAAAAACGGATACACGGTTGCGCCGGTGACCGTTGACGATGCGGACTGGATATTCGCCAGGGCATATGACAAGGCCGAAAAGGACGGCGACAAAGATCTGCGCAAACGAGTCGGCGAGGCCTATGTTCCGTATCTGGAGTTGAAACTGGGCTACTGGGAGAAACAGTCAAAAGCGCTCCTGGGAAGGGAGGTCGCTCAGACGCTTCTTCTTCACGCGAACTCGGTGAACGCGGAATTTCTTGGAGATATTCTTGATCTGTTGAAGAAGCGGGGTTACGAATGTGTATCGCTCGGCGAAGTGCTACGGGATGAAGCGTATACACAAGCTGAGACATTCACCGGAAAGGCGGGAATATCCTGGCTGCATCGGTGGGCGATGGCGAAAGGGAAGGAAAATATTCTGCCCGAAGAGCCCAGGGTGCCGGAGTTCGTGATGAAGGCCGCCGGTGTAGACAGCGAATAGCTTCAGTGCCTTCCCGTCACACCATCCACCATTCTGAACACCCCGAGAGGATTTCCGTCCCTTAATTCTTCCGGTAGGACGGCGTCCGGCGCGTCCTGGAAGCATACGAGCTGTGTGAATCTTTCGATCGCTCTTGCTCCTACCGAAGTCGTCCCGGCAAA
>JAHEEZ010000383.1 GCA_024640445.1 Acidobacteriota bacterium
TCCATCACCCATTACCCATTACCCATCACCCATCACTCAGTAAACTCTCACACACGTGACCCTCGGAAGGTGGTCCGATACCGCCTCCCAGCTTTCGCCGCTGTCGTCCGAGAAATAAAGGCTTCCACCCGTGGTCCCGAACGCTAGGTCGTCTTGATTCGAAGAAAAGTTGTCACGCAGCACGCAGTCGTAATCCCCTTCCTGCGGCAGACCTTTCGAAAGCTCCTTCCAGGTCTCTCCGCGATCGTTTGTGCGGTACACGCGAGCTTTTCCGTCCGGGAAAGTTCTGAACATGTCGGAATGGATCGGGATAATGAAAGCGGTGCCCGGCTTGTTCGACACGCAGGCAAAGCCAAAATCGGTCGGCAATTCCTTTCCTTCGCTGATGTTTGTCCAGTTGCGGCCTCCGTCGTCGCTCCTGTAAACACCCCAATGATGCTGAAGGAACAGGGTATCTGGATCGGCCGGATGAAAGGCGATCTTGTGAACGCATTGTCCGAACTCGGGTGACTCTTCCGGCAGAAACGGGGCCTTTATCTTCTGGTTGCAGGCTTCCCAGGACACGCCTGCGTCTTCCGTTCTGTAAACGCCGCCCGTCGACATTCCGGCGATCCAGTCGGTGTCCGAAAGTCTCAGGAACGTGTGCAGGCACTTGCCCCCGAAGCCGGGAGTCCAGTGCTCCCTGTGCGGATGATTCCAAAGCCCCTCGACGAGGTTCCAGGTCGCTGCTCCGTCTTCCGAAGTGAATAACGCGGATGGCTCGACCCCGAAATACATCCGTCCGTTCTCATCGGACACGATCTGCCAAATCTTTGCCAGGGCCGTCTCTGTGCTTTCCGGAAACGCGAAGGGGTCTCCCTCTTTAGTCTGCCAGGTTTCGCCCGCATCATCGGAGAAGGAAAGCGCTGTTCCTGTCCACTCGGTGAACGGAGACGCCCACATCCGCTCACCGGTCTTGCCGACCGCATAAACGGATTGTCCTTGAAAGTGTACGGTGGATTTCCATTTCCCGTCTGCCTTCTTGAACACGAAAAGACCCTTCGCCGTGCCTGCCGCTATCAGTTCACTCATATGATCTCCTGTAAGAATAAGTGCTGAAGAATAAAGCAGCCGGGCAGTTCCATCGCGTACCCGTCCGCCTTGAAAGAGCTTCAATTATATTTAAAAGTGGCATAATATCTAGAAAATTCTCGAAAAGTACGTGTAACGCCCGGGACCTCGATACGCCGGATCATATGTGCGGAAGATACACCTGTAAATCGGATATTGAAGAGATCGCCGATATCATACCGGGGAAATTCAATTACCCGGAGTTTTCTCCCAGCTATAACATCGCGCCTTCGCAGAAGTCTCTTATAGCGACCTGCGAGGACGGTGAGTACGAAGGAGAACTCGCGATCTGGGGCCTTGTTCCGCACTGGATGAAGGACCCGAGCAGGCCTTTCATTAACGCGCGTTCGGAAACCATCTTCGAGAAACCATCCTTCAAATACCTTTACAAGAACCACCGGTGCGTGGCGATCGCCGACGGGTTTTATGAGTGGGCCATGATCGACGGCGCAAAACAGCCCGTCTATTTCTATCTGGAAGGCCATAAGCCATTCGGCTTCGCGGGCTATTGGGAAAAAGACCGCGAATCGGACGCGAGGACATTTGTGATCATGACGGCTGACGCAAACGAAGACGTGAGCCCGTACCACCACAGGATGCCTGTGATGTTGACGAAGCCCGAGATCGAGGCCTGGCTGAAGGACGGGAATCCTTCCGTTCTTAAACCGTTTCCATATCCGCTGAAAAGCCACATAGTTTCCAGGGCGGTGAACAGCCCCAAGAACAATTCGGCGGAGCTGATAGTTCCGTATAAAGGGGAGTAGAGAGTCTATCGGGTCCCGTAGGGGCAGGTCTTGTGCCTGCCCAATGCGCCGCCAGGCGCGGACCAAGGAGTTTAGCGGGTCTATCGGGTCTGGAGAGTCAGAACAGTCTGACTGGTCCTGTTCACCAGGTAGTTTCGAAGAATCACAATAGCTGAGAATCGTCTCATCAATAGCGCTTTTCGGGCTTTGTAACCTCCTGCCAAACACTTTGGCTCGCTAGACCCGACAGACTCGAGAGACTCAACCGGGAGGTTTCCTATGAAAAAACTACTGTTCGTACTTGGCGGGATCGTGGTCCTGATGCTGGTCGCGGGTCTCGTATTGGTCGGACTCGCTCCCCAGGACTTTGGGGTGGAAAGAGAGATCGAGATCAACAAACCGAAAGCAGAGGTTTTCGCTTATGTGCGCCTGCTGAAGAACCAGAACGAATGGGGACCCTGGGTAAAGAAGGACCCGAACATCAAACTTGACTACAAAGGAAACGACGGCGAGGTCGGCTTCATATCGTCGTGGTCCAGCAAGAATGAAGAGGTCGGATCCGGCGAACAGGAGATAAAGAAGATCGACGATGGGAAGCGGATCGATTACGAGCTTCGATTCAAAGAACCTTTCGCAACGAAGAGCGACGCATGGATCACAACAGAAGAGGCGGGAGAGAACAAGACGAAAGTTAAGTGGGGATTTAGGGGGAAGATGCCCGCGCCCTTTAATGCGATCATGCTCTTTGTCGATATGGAAGGCCCGATCTCAAAGGACTT
>JAHEEZ010000142.1 GCA_024640445.1 Acidobacteriota bacterium
GGCCAGAATTCGGCAAATTACATTAAAAACAAATGGACCACGCTTGCTGCTGGGCGCGCCGACATTTCGGTCGCATTTTATAATCACGCGGTGTCGGTCACGCCTCAACCGTCAGTGATCGCGACCATTGAAGGCACTGAATTTCCAAACGAAATAGTGGTTCTCGGCGGCCACCAGGACTCCATAAACAGTTCGGGTTCCACACTTATGGCTCCCGGTGCGGACGACAACGCTTCCGGTATCGCCAGCCTGACTGAGGCTCTGCGAGTTTTTGTGGAAACCGGCTTCCATCCGAAGCGGACGATCCAGATAATGGCATACGCCGCTGAAGAGGTCGGCCTGAAGGGTTCCAGGGATATCGCCGCCGCGTATCAGGCGGCAAACACAAATGTCATCGGCGCCTTCCAGCTCGATATGACTAACTTTACGAGCAGCACCACGGTCGACATCGTAATGATCACCGATTTTACAAATGCCGCGCAGAACCAGTTTGTCACAGATCTTGTGACCTCTTACCAGCCGCAGCTGGTGGTGGAGAACGGTACTTGCGGATATGCCTGTTCCGATCACGCGTCATGGACGGAGAAAGGATTTGTTTCTTCGTTTCCGCACGAAGGCCAGCTCGGTCCGGTGAGGACCAACAACACGCAGATCCACAAATCGACCGACACCATCTCGATCAGCAGTAACAACGCTAATCACGCCCTGAAATTCTCCAAGCTCGCAATTTCATACGCAGGAGAACTCGCGAAAGGCTCGATCGCTTCAGCATCGGCTGCGGCGGTAATGGACTTTGACGGTGACGGCAAGACCGACGTTTCCGTATTCCGGCCTGTACCCGCTGCAGGAGGCGGGAGCGCGGGACAATGGTGGATACTGCAAAGCGAGACCCTGACGAGCTTTGGCGCGGAGTTCGGTACACGGGATGACCGCCCTGTGCCGGCTGACTTTACCGGAGACGGAAAAGCAGATGTCGGATTCTTCCGCCCTTCATCCGGCGAGTGGTACGTACTAAGAAGCGAGGACCAGACCTTTTACGCCTTCCCCTTTGGCGGCGCAGGCGATGTTCCCGCGCCTGGCGACTTTGACGGTGACGGTGTTTCGGACCCGGCGGTTTACAGACCCGTCGAGGGGACCTGGTACATCCGGAGATCTTCTGATTCGAATGTGAATGCGGTTCCCTTCGGAGTCGCGGAGGACAAGCCTTTGGTTGCCGATTTCGACGGCGACGGTACGGACGATATCGCGGTTTACAGACCTTCGGTCAATCAATGGTGGCTCCTAAGGAGTACTGAAGGTGTCATCGGGATCCAGTTCGGCTCGGCGGGGGATATGCCCTCGATCGGCGACTACACGGGCGATGGTGCCGCTGATGTGGCGTTCTACAGACCTTCGAGTTCGGAGTGGTTTGTCCTGAGAAGCGAAGACTCTTCGTTCTACGCCTTCCCGTGGGGAAGTCCGGGCGACGTACCCGCGCCTGGGGACTATGACGGAGACGGCGTGACAGATGCGGCGGTCTTCAGGCAATCTGATTCGACCTGGTACATCAACCGCTCGAATTCGGGCTTTCTTGCAATTCCGTATGGTGCTGCCGGCGATGTTCCGCTGCCTAATTCACTGAACAGGCAGTAGCGAAGGAAGTCAGAAGTCAGAAGAGATTGTACGGCACACTTTGGTTTGCTATCTCAGTACTCAGTACTCATCTCTCAGTACTCATCACTAAGTACTCATCTCTCAGTACTTCCTCTACCCTAGCGCTGCGCGGATCAGAGCCTCACGCATCTCGCCGGCTGTACGCCAGCGGTTGGACACCTCTTTTTCAAGGGCCCGTTCAATCACCTGGGCGACAATGGGGGGAACCTCGTTGGATCGCTGGGCGATCTTGATCAAAGGCTTCTCGAAGATCGCCTTCACCGTCTCTGAAATGCCCGCCTTCGGCCTAATATCCAGCGCGTGAGCGCCAGTCAAAAGTGAATAAGCTGTCATTCCGGTCGCGTAAATGTCGGACGGCGGACGAACTTCCTTAAAATCCCTTACCTGCTCCGGCGGCATATACGCGATGGTCCCCGCGACATCTCCGACCATGGTAACGCCGCTCATACCGGTTTCTTTGTAGCTCTTCGCCAAACCGAAATCAGTAAGTTTTGCGGTGTAATCCGGATATTTGCCTTCGACCAGTATGTTCTGTTCTTTTATGTCCCTGTGCACAAACCCCTGCCGGTGAGCGAAGTCCAGTGCGTCGAGTGTCTGTTCAATGATCTTCACCACCTCAAGATAATGAAGCCGTCCGCCCCTCTCCTTTGCCAGTTTGGATGCGTCTGCCCCGCTCACATACTCGGTCACCAGATAGACGATGCCGTTGTGGGTGCCGTGCTCGATATAACTGACGATGTGCGGATGACGAAGACTGGCGGCGACATCGATCTCACGTGTGAACCGCTTCAGTGATTGCTCGCTGACGGCGACCTCCGGCAGGAGCGTCTTTATCGCGACAACACGCCCGTCTCTTACAGACCTGGCGAGCATTACGCTTCCCATTCCGCCCTGGCCCAGAACCCGAATCATCTGATAGTTCGGGATGGGTTGGGGATTTTTCTTCAGCTTCTCGCGGCAATCCTCGCAAAGGAACGACAGTTTGGAATCCGGCCGTGAGGCCGAAGCTTCCGATCTTATTCCGCAATTCAGGCACTCGATCGTGATGATCGAAGGAATGGTCGAGGAAAGCGTGTCGGGACTGTTTTGCTGGTGTGTCGGTGAATCGGCTCCGACCTCCACTTCGAGGATCGTCTCCCCTCCCTGGATCTTGTCGCCGGACTTCAGATGCACCGCGTCGATCCTGACCCCGTTCACATAGGTCCCGTTTGTAGACCCAAGGTCGCGAATAAAGATCTGGGGAGGAGCGATCTCGAGAAGGCAGTGATGCCTCGAGAAATACTTGTCGTCGGGCAGGCAGAAATGGGCAGCCTCACTTCTGCCGATCAGAAATGTCTCGTGCTGGCTGAACGAAAAGGTCCGTCCCTGATGTGGTCCCGCGATCACGCGGAGGGTAACAATCATCGATCTAATAAACCTCAGCCGCCGATTATCTGGCCGAAGACGCCCAGGATCACGAATAGAATTGTGAGGACGAGACTGATCCCGCCAAGCACCATACCAATAATGGCCATCGAACCGCCCCCGTACCGCTGAGGATCCTTGCTGGACCTGGAATATCCTATGAATCCGGTTATCAGAGCCGCAGCCCCCAAAGGAAACCCAAGATAACAGCACATCAGAACCCAGCTCGAGATCCCCAGGATCAATGAGATCGTCGGCATCGTGGAGTCCGCCACAGTGTTCGCCATAGCGGACATCGGCGGCTGGTACATCTGCTGGGGCTGCTGGTAACCATAGATCTGCTGTCCCTGACTTGTGGGAACAGACTGAGGCTCCGCCCAGTTCTCGCGCGTCGTCCGCGGAGGATCCATAAAGAGAGTCGGAGGCGCGTCAGAGGTCTCCAGTTCCTGCAGGAGTTCTCCGTCGTTAAGGCAGAAGTTCAGATCCTGGTCTTCGTATCTCTGATTACAACGCGGGCAGTGTTTCATCTTAGATCGTCAGCCTTATCTTCTTAATTCCAGATTTGAGAACGCGATCGGGACGTCATCGCTGGTGTAGATGCCTGCGACGCCGCTCTTGTATCCCTCATAGTCCTTTATGGTCTTGACAAGTTCTCCGTTCACGTAGAACTTCATCTCTTCGCCTTCGCAGCGCACCTCAAGCTCGTTTACTCGCGTGCCCGACTTGATCGCGTCAGAACTCGTCCAGTTAACGACCACAGATTCTTTTTTGTCCTCGTGCTGCACCACCCTGTATTTTCGGTTATCGCTTCGTATGACAAAAGCAAAATCACGTTTGAGGACCTCCGCGGGATCACTGTGTACGACCAGGCCGTAACCGAATGTTGTGGCCTGTCCGGAAGGATTTCTCACACGGATCTTGATCGAGGAATCCCAGGTTTTGAACTTCTCGCCGGTCGAGATCACATAGAAATAATTCTTCTTCGTATTGATAAACAGTTCCCCGGATGCATATGTCGCGTCGAGGCCGGAAAATGTACGCAGCGCTTGCGGCCAGTCGGAGAGATCGTCACTCGTGACAAGCGACCTCGGATCGTCTGATTTCACATCGTCTTTGGTGCGCTCAGTGGATTCGCTAACAGAAGGAGAGTCTTCGGTTGTATCCAGAGAACCTAAGAAGATCAGGCCTGCAAAGCCACCCCCGCACACCATCACAAGGACGAACAAGATCAGCAGCACCCAGACCCACGTGCGGGATTTCTTCGCCGGCATCGTGTACTGGGGCGCCCCGCTCTCGAGCGTTTGTTCGTTTGTCCGAAACGGCGGATGGTCGGCCGTTAGAGGCGTCTGCGGCATCATCACCGTCGGCGGAGGCTCTTGTCCGGCATAGGTGTCGGACCGATTCAGGACCGATCCGTCTTCAAGGCAGAAGTTCAGCGTCTCGTCGTCGTAGGTATTGCCGCACTTGGGACAAATCTTCATTTGTTTGACCGGTTAAAGACTTTGATCGCGGGTTACAGGCCACGCGGCTGCGGATGCCGCCAAACCACCGGCGGAGGCCGGCCGTTAAATTCTAGTTGAAATGGGCCGAGATTCAAAACCCCGGAAGCTCCGGGGCGATCAGGCGAGCGGAGTACCGCAACGTCCGCAGAACCTGACGTTTGGGGGAAAGGAAGAACCGCAGCGCCCGCAGACGTTTGGTCCTCCGACTGAAGGAGCGATTCCGGTACTTCCCGCCGAGGAGGATGTTCCAGGAAACGAACCGGAACCGGAGGAAGAGAATGAGAGCCCGCACTTCCCGCAAAACTTGGCATTTGCTGCCAGTGCGACACCGCATCGGGGACATGGACCGCCGCCTTCGCCTTTGCTCACGAGAGCAAAGTCCCTGTTCCCGCATCGGCCGCAGAATTGAACGCCTTCAGCGAATCGTGCGCCGCATTTCCTGCAGGCCACAATTCCCGGCATCAGGGACGGTGCGGCTCCGCTGCTGCTTGCTCCCTGGGACGGCGATGGTCTGCTCGGCGTCAGCCCGCGTTCAGTTCTGAGTTCGGCCTGGATCAGCTGTTCTTCGCCTTCTTCGCGGATCTCGATCACGCGTTCGTCATCCCGCAGCCCCGATTTCGATACGCGAAGAATATGTTGGCCGGCAGGGATCGTCGAAAGAATCAGTCGTCCTGAACTTCCTATGCTCCCCTTCCGTTCGTCATCAACATACACTTCGGCACCAACCGGAGCGAGAATGGTCAGTTTCGATGAGCTTCCGCGGACAATTCCGCCCACCTGCTCGGCAGAGCTTTCCAGCCTGTCGATCCACTCTGCAACGGTCGTGACCCGTTTTTGGGGATCCCTGGCGACGGCACTCATTATCTCAGCTTCTACTGCAGGCGGAATGTCTGACCTGAGTTGCGAAAGCGGAGGCGGGTCCTGGATCACCTTCTGCATCACCAGTTCCATCATGTCACCGGTAAATGGGGTCCTGCCTCCGAGCATAAGATATGCGATCGTGCCAAGCGCGTATACATCCGTACGGGCGTCAACTCCCAACTCGGGCTGCATCTGTTCGGGGGACATGAACTCCGGGGTACCGATAATGCCTCTCGAGGCCGGCGCATTCCTGGCGGAAATGTCCGTCGCGGTCTGGTTCACTATCTTCGCCAGCCCGAAATCACCCACCTTTACAAAACCATCCCTGGTCTTGGTCCCGCCCATGATGAATATGTTGGCGGGCTTCAGATCCCTGTGAAGGATGCCGCGTTCGTGAGCCGCTTCAACGCCGTCCGCTATCTGTCGAAGGATCTTGACAGCTCGCTTGACCGAAAGGGTGCCTTCGCGCCTGAGGAGCCTGTGCAGCGTTTCGCCCTCAACATATTCCATCACAAGAAAGAACACGCCGTCTTCGGTCTCGCCGAAGTCCGTGACATCGACTACGTTGGGATGGCGGACGGACGCGGCCGACATCGCCTCACGTTCAAACCGCGCGATCGCTTCGCCTTCCTGCAGGTCATCGCTTGAAAGTATGTCCTGACGGACCGTCTTGACGGCGACTTCCCGCGTTCCCAGATTGTTGTCGCGCGCCAGGTAAACCTGTCCCATCGCGCCTTTGCCAAGACGGCGCGACAGCAAGTAACGCCCTGAAAGAAGCAGGCCGCCCGGAAGGCTTAGGCGCACCTTTGACTGATCATCCGGGCAAACATCGACGTCGTCTTCAAAACAAAGTCCGCATGTGGCACATTCCTTCATCGCGAGTATTTTCGCTGTAAAGCGGTTCAACCTCAAATCGCGAACCGCAAAAGTTCGTCTTCACACCAGCAGATGCGACAGGTTAAAAATGCGGACTTGGCTATTTGGACATTCGAAATGGCGGTTGGTATAATCCGTTCTGTTTGAAATGGTTGTGGGTCGTTAGCTCAGTTGGTAGAGCAACGGACTCTTAATCCGTGGGTCGCAGGTTCGATCCCTGCACGGCCTACCATTTACAAACAAAGTTTGAAGGCCGCCGTAATGGCGGCCTCTTTCTGTTTCACCTGAACACCCTGTTTGGCGAATCACTCATATCCTCTCGTCGAAGTTAATGTTTTCCCCCTCGATACAGGTCATTTCTTAAGATTTAAAACGAGATGATTAGTCTGTTGTAGTATCTTTATTCCATCAAGATTTCACGCCTGCTATAGGTACTTGCGATGAATGAATCAGATCTTCGCTTTTGGTTCAGAGGCTTTCGAGCCTGCTCTCTTTTTTTCCTGTCGTCCCTGACCGCCTTCTTTCTGATCCCTTTAGTATCCGCGGGATCTGGCAAGTCAATGGTGAGTGACCGCAAAATCGGTCCCTTTCCGGACAAATCATCGTCATTGCTTGCTCCGCCAAACCTCGACCTCCAGACCAAGATCTTCGGAATCGAAGACGCCTCGAACCTGAGACGCGCCGGATTCAGCGTTGCCGTTTCCGGCAATACTGCGGTCGTAGGAGCGCCCAGGGAGTGGAACGAGAACGGAAATCAAGCCGGCGCCGTGTATGTATTTGTGCGTACAGGTGTTGGAGCGGACACAGTTTGGTCGCAGCAGGCAAGGCTCCTGACGATGGACGGTTCGGAAGGTGATCAACTCGGTTACAGCGTCTCGATCGATGGCGACACGATCGTGGCCGGAGCTCAGACAGATGACGCTTCGGCGGGTGCTGATCAGGGTTCGGCCTATGTTTTTGTAAGAACCGGGACTATCTGGACCCAGCAAATGAAGCTCACCGCAAACGACGCGGGGCCGGAAGACTACTTTGGTACAGCGGTATCAGTTTCCGGCGATACGGTTGTGGTCGGCTCGCCGTACTGGGACCTGAGCGACAATTCGAACCAAGGCGCGGTTTACGTATTTACGCGCGTTATGGGTATGTGGACCCAGCAACAGCGCATAACCTCTCCGGAAGGTGGGCTAAGCACGTGGTTCGGCATTTCTACGTCGGTTCGCGGCGACGACGTGCTGATCGGCTCACCGCTCGATTACATTCAGGGCAGGGCAAACCAGGGTTCCGCTTATGTTTTCAGGCGGACGTTGGGTTTTTGGAGCCAGCAGGCAAGGCTGATCGCGGATAATGGCAATACGGGAGACCGTTTTGGCACTTCCGTCACGATCGACGGTGATACGGCCGCCGTAGGGTCACCCCTCGTAGATATCGGAGATGGGAACGACGAAGGTGCCGCATATGTATTTGCGCGGACGGGTACTTTTTGGTCGCAACAAGCCTACATAACGTCCGATGACCCGAACAACTATGACAAATTCGGAAATAGCGTTTCGCTGTCCGGGGACGCCCTCTTCATTGGCGCGCCGGGTGATTACACCGATATCCACTGGGAACAGGGTTCTGCTTTCCTTTTCGTGCGGTCTGGCTCCGTGTGGCAGCTTCGGACAAATGTTTATGCGGACGACGGCAATTCTGGCGAAAGGCTTGGAACCAGCGTTTCGATCGACGGAGAACTTGCGGTTGCCGGTGCTCCGTTTGGACAAAACGGATACTCCTACGGAAAGGCATACGCCTTTTATCCCTCATGTTCCTTTGACCTCGATCCGGAAGCTCAGTCGTTCGATCCGGCTGGAGGTTCAGGCGAATTCAGCGTGACCGCGCCGATAGGTTGTGAATGGACCGCAGTGAGCGATTCGGGATGGGTATCGGTCACGGGTGGAGGATCGGGCACGGGAGCTGGCTCGGTATCGTTCAGCATCGATCCGAACACGGGAATTGCCAGAAATGGCGCGATCAGCGTCGGAAGTGCTGTTTTCTCAGTTTCACAGAGTTCTTCGTGTACCTTTGGGATCGATCCGACACATCTCGATTCAGGAAGCGGAGCCGGCAGCGGAAGCTTTTCTCTCACCGTGAACGATCAGGCTTGCACCTGGACGGCGGTAACCGTAGGTGACTGGATAAACATCACGTCGGAAGGGGGCGGAACGGGCGATACCGTCGTGCAGTTTGATCTTGCGGCCAATCCGGGGCCGATAAGAACCGGGTCGATAACGGCCGGGGGACTGGAATTCACGATCGCACAGTCGTCCGATTGCACTTTTTCCCTTTCCGAATACTCGGTGACGGCGCCTGCCGGCGGCGGAAGCTCCGGGTTCACTGTGCTTACGTCCTCCTTGTGCCCGTGGACAGCTACCTCGAATTCGTCGTGGATCACGGTGACAGGCGGCGCCGCCGGAACTGGAGACGGGGCAGTGTCTTTCGCGGTCCAGCCGACTTCCGGAGCGGCAAGGACCGGCACGATCACTGCCGCAGGTCGGACATTCCTGGTCCGGCAGCTTTCTTCGAATGGGACGCCAAGTACTCCCGGATTCGACTTCGATGGCGATTCGAAGACGGACGTGTCGGTGTTCCGTCCGAGCCCGTCTTCCCTGCTAGATAACGCCGCTCCTGAAGGTTCTTCTTCGCAGTGGTGGATATTCAACAGCGCTTCCGAGAGCGCTCTCGG
>JAHEEZ010000384.1 GCA_024640445.1 Acidobacteriota bacterium
ATCCGTTCGAGATGGCGTATTTCGATCGCGGTCCGATCGATCCGGAGGTACTTCTTCTGGGCGGTTTCTGGTCAGCCTACTGGTACAACGGATACATATACGGCTCGGAGATCGCACGCGGACTGGATATCTTTGAACTGAAGCCGACCAGGTATCTCACTCAGAACGAGATCGACGCCGCCAAGACAGTGAAGGTAGCCGAATTCAATGTTCAGAACCAGAAGAAGATCGTCTGGCCGAACAAACTGGTGGTCGCGAAGGCGTACATAGATCAGCTTGAGCGAACGAAGGCCCTTGATCCGGCGCGGATCTCGGCGCTGCGGACAGCGATCCAAGACGCGGAGAGCTCAAAGCTGGCATCCGGCGATCTGAACAAGCTCAAAGGTCTCGCGTCGTCGGTGAAAGCCGATGCCGGAAAGGCGTCGGACGGCACGGACGCGTCCCGGATGAAGGCACTTGCAGAGGTTCTGAGCGGTCCTGTTCTATAAGATCCCCGGTTTCGGGAATCCCAATATAAGGGCCTGCGCCGTAAGAACGCAGGCCCTTTTTATATTCCGGTCCCGGAATCTCTGTGCTGTCTGCTAATATCTTAGGCGTCAGAAACGATCCAATTGCAGAGGAGACCAGCCGGCCCGGCTTCGAGACGGGCGATCAACAACATATGTCAAGAAACAACCCGATCACACTCGAGGGGTGCACCGTCACGATCCTCACTTTCGCGGTGATGCTGGCATTCCAACTATCTGTCCTTTCCCAAGAGATGACGATCGAGGAGTACGAGCCGAAGTCCACCCTGGTCGTGCCGGGAAAGGAGATCACGAGGGCTAGGTTCCCGTTCATCGACATTCACAACCATCGCAGGCCTGAACCTCAGCCGGGTGAACTGGAAAAGATGATCGGGGAAATGGACGCGATGAACATGCGCGTGCTTGTGAATCTGAGCGGACGGAACGGCGAAGCGCTAAAGCAGATCGTCGCGAATTACAAGGGCCGCTATCCGCAGCGCTTCGTGGTGTTCGCGAACATCAATTTTGAGGGCATCGATGAACCCGGATACGGCGAAAGAGCGGCAAATCAGCTTGAAGAGGACGTAAGGAACGGCGCCCAAGGGTTGAAGATATTCAAGAATCTGGGCTTGACTGTCACGGACAGCACGGGCAAACGGGTGCCCACCGACGATCCGCGGCTTGATCCTATCTTCGCGAAGGCGGGCGAGCTCGGGATTCCCGTGCTGATCCACACCGGCGAGCCAAGGTCCTTCTTTGACCCGCACGACAGGTTCAACGAACGCTGGCTGGAACTGAAGCAGTTCCCGAACCGGGCTCGTCCGGCGGACAAGTTCCCGCCGTGGGAACAGGTGATGCGTGAGCAGCACAACCTGTTCGCGAAGCACCCGAAAACGAAATTCATCTCGGCCCATTTCGGCTGGATGGCAAACGACCTCGGGACTTTGGGAAAGATCCTGGACGATTATCCGAACGTTTACACTGAAGTCGCCGCCATCGTCGCCGAGCTGGGACGGCAGCCCAGGTTCGCACGGGAATGGTTCGTCAAGTACCAGGACAGGGTGCTGTTCGGCAAAGACACTTACAGCCCGGTCGAATACCATACATACTTCCGGATCTTCGAATCGAACGATGAGTATTTCGACTATTTCCGAAAACGCCACGCGTTCTGGAAGATGTACGGCCTCGGTCTTCCCGATGATGTTCTGAAGAAGTTCTATTACAAGAACGCGCTCAAGCTATTGCCGGGAATAGACAAGTCCGCGTTTCCGCAATAGCGTGCGCCAACGGCTCTCTACCGATCGGAGCGGATGATCTCCTTCGTCTGAAATTAAGCAACGCCTATGAAAAACATCGACAGACGCGAATTTATCGGAGCCTCGCTTATAACCGCCGGTGCGCTGACGTTGGGCCTTCCCCGCTCGGCGCGCGCCGCCGACTCTTCGATCGAGATCCTGATCAATGAACCGGTCGCGGACATCGCGCCGGAGATCTACGGCCATTTCGTCGAGCATCTCGGCGCGGTCGTCTACGACGGCATATGGGTCGGAGAGGATTCGAAGATCCCGAACATAGGCGGTATCCGCCGGAGCCTGGTCGAAGCACTGAAGAAAGTGAAGCCCGGTGTCATACGCTATCCCGGAGGCTGTTTCGCGGACAGCTACAACTGGCGAGACGGTATCGGTGAACGCTCCAAGCGTCCGAAGAGAACGAACTTCTGGTATGGAAACGCGGGAAAGGAAGTGCCCATTGATTCCACGTCGAGGTTCGAGCCGAACTGGTTCGGGACGAACGAGTTCAACCGTTTATGCCAACTTACGGGAGGCAAGCCTTATCTCGCCGCCAATCTTCGCGGACTTCCCGCACACGACTTTTGGGAGTGGATCGAGTACTGCAACTCGCCCGCGGGATCGACCTCGATGGCGCAGGCGCGCTCGCAGGGGACGGCCGGAAGCGGTGCGCCTTTCCGCGTTGAATACTGGGGAATCGGGAACGAGTCCTGGGGATGCGGCGGAAATCTTCTGCCGGACGAATACTCGCAGGAATTCAGGCGATTCACCGCCGCCGTTCCGGGATACGGTGTGCCGCTGAAATTCATCGGCGCC
>JAHEEZ010000143.1 GCA_024640445.1 Acidobacteriota bacterium
AGCGTGATATCAATCTTTACATCAATTCGCCGGGCGGTTCGATCACATCCGGTATGGCGATCTACGACACTATGCAGTTCATACGGAACGACTGCACGACCATCTGCGTAGGACAGTGCGCGTCGATGGGGGCGCTCTTGCTGGCGGCCGGTGCGCCGGGCAAGCGTTTTGCGCTTCCGCATTCGAGGATACTGATCCACCAGCCGTCGGGCGGTGCTTCCGGACAGGCGACGGATGTCAGGATCATGGCGGAGGAAATTCTGCGTATGCGCGAACTCACCTCCCGCATCCTTTCGGATCACACGGGACAGTCGTTCGAGCAGGTCGAGCAGGACGTCGAGCGTGACAGGATAATGTCGCCTGTGCAGGCCAAAGAATACGGCCTGATCGATGAGGTTATCGAGCACAGGGAAAAATCCAAGTAGAGAATTTGAGTTCCGGGATGCGTCCGGCGTCGCCGGACCCGCAATCGTAGTTGAGCAGGCCTTATGTCGATACTTAGACCAGAAGAAGTTTTGAGATGTTCGTTCTGCGGAAAGTCGCAGAACGAGGTGAAGAAACTGATCGCCGGCCCGAGCGTTTACATATGCAATGAGTGCATCGACATATGTAACGAGATCATAAACGACGACGAACAGGCCGAGGCGGCAACGTCACGGACCGCTATCCCGAAGCCTCAGGAGATACAGCAGTTCCTGGACGACTACGTCATCGGACAGGAAGACACAAAGAAACGGCTTTCCGTCGCGGTGTACCAGCATTACAAGAGGCTGGAGCTCGCGAAACGACGCTCAGACGTTGAGATCCAGAAGTCGAACATACTCCTGATAGGCCCGACCGGCACGGGTAAGACCCTTCTGGCCCAGACGCTTGCTCGATTCTTGAGCGTTCCGTTCTGCATCGTTGATGCGACGACGCTGACCGAGGCCGGATATGTGGGTGAGGATGTTGAGAACATCATCCTCAAACTTCTCCAGTCGGCGGGTAACGACGTTGAAAAGGCGCAGGAAGGCATTATCTATATCGACGAGGTGGACAAGATCTGCCGCAAGGACGACAGCCCTTCGATCACTCGTGACGTGTCTGGCGAAGGCGTCCAGCAGGCGCTTTTGAAGATCCTGGAAGGGACAGTGGCGAACATACCTCAGGGCGGAGGCAGAAAGCATCCGCAGCAGGAATTCCTTCCGATCGACACGACCAACATCCTTTTCATATGCGGCGGCGCGTTCGTCGGTCTTGAAAAGGTGATCGAACGCAGGCTTCGCAACAAATCCCTCGGCTTCAAGGCAGACGTGAAGAACGCCCAGGAACGCAGGGAAGAGGTGGCGAGCAAGCTGGAGCCGGACGATCTCGTACATTACGGCCTGATCCCCGAATTTGTAGGAAGGCTTCCTGTGACGGGTACGCTTCACGAACTTGACGAAGATGCGCTTGTAAGAATACTCACCGAACCCAAGAACTCTCTGGTCAAGCAGTATCAGCGAAAGTTCGAGTTCGACAACATCCGCCTTAAGTTCACGGATGGCGCTTTGAGGGCGATCGCCAGGCAGGCTTTCGAGCGAAGGGTCGGCGCCCGCGGATTGATGATGATACTTGAGGAACTGCTTCTTGAACCGATGTTCGAGCTACCTTCACAGCAGAAGATCAAGGAGCTAGTGATCACGAAAGATATCGTCGAGCGCAAATCGGTTCCGTTCGGTACCGTGAAGAAGAAAGAAGCCGCATAGCGGCGGGCGACGATCAGTACCCCGAGCAGTAGCGAGGGGCACAAAGAGATTCAACCGCAGAGTCGCGGAGACGCAGAGATCTCTTGGGATTCCGCCGCTCAATCCGAATTGCAGCTCGCGCCTCAACCCGAATTGCATCTAGCCCCTCAACCAGAAACTCCGAAAACTGACGCAGACTCAACGAGTCCGCTAAGCAGACGTAATATCATAGCCCCGGGTGCAGCGAAGCGAAACCCGGGGTATAAGGCCACAAGAATCCTCTTGAGCCGCTTTAGCGGCGGCAGAAGATTTCACTACAAAGAACACAGAGAACCTTCGGGAAGAACAAACGCGTTCGGAGTAAAAGCTAAAGCCCTAACTCTGGGCGCGTTTTCGTATCCAATGAATCTCCGCGCCTCTGCGGTAATCCACTCTTCAGGGCCTTTGCATTGAAATCGCGTCCGAAGGCGCATTGGGTAGGCACAGGTCCTGCCCCTACGAATACTGCCGAACTCTGTGAACTCCCTTCAATATCCGATCGCCGATCCGTCTCCGCGGCTATCGATAACGCCAAACCTGTATCCTGTGCTGTCAACCGCCACCCCAGTGCCCGATGCGACGTAACCCGGCTGTTTGACGAATATCTGTCCGTACGATTCAAGCACATTTCTCGTGTCGGGGGAGAGGCCGTACGGTTCGTACAGAATCTGGTCCGGCAGCCACTGGTGGTGAACCCTCGGCGCGTCCGTCGCGTTCTGAAGGTCCATCTTGTGGTCGATCATATTGATCACGGTCTGAATCACTGCGCTGATTATTCGTGGTCCTCCGCGCGCACCGATCGCGAACCAGAAACTGCCGTCAGGCCTGCACACGATCGTCGGGGTCATCGACGAAAGCGGTCTCTTTCCGGGCTGAATCGAATTCTTTTCGCCCTGCACAAGTCCGAACATGTTCGGCTTTCCGGGGCTTGCCGCAAAATCATCCATTTCGTCGTTTAGAAGTATCCCCGTCCCCTTTGCCGTCACCGCCGATCCGTAGAGATTGTTCAAAGTGTACGTATTCGAGACGACATTGCCGTCTTTGTCGATCACCGTGAAGTGGGTCGTATCGTTCGATTCCGGACCCGAGGGAAGTCCCGCACTTATTTCGGAACTCGGAGTTGCCTTGTCCGATGAGATAGTGGAGGCACGCTTCTTCGCGTATTCCTTCGAGATCATCTTTGCGGCAGGAACGGATACAAAATCGGAATCGCCCATCAATTCCGCCCTGTCCGCGAAAGCCCTTTTCATAGCTTCGATGAGCACCTGGTATTTTTCAGACGAATTGTGCTCCATCGACCCGATGTCGTACTGCTCAAGCATGTTCAGGATCTCGAGCAGAATGATACCGCCCGACGAAGGAGGGGGCATTGAGATGATCTTGTTCCCGCGATACGTGCCTTCGACGGGTTTCCTTTCCACCGCCTTGTAGTTCGCAAGATCTTCCAGGGTGATTAGGCCGTCGTGCCGTTTCATGTCTTCTGCGATGAGCCTGGCGGTCTCGCCCTTGTAAAACTCGTCCGCTCCCCGTTTCGCGATCCTTGAGAGGGTGGCGGCCAGGTCCGCCTGCTTCAACACGTCCCCGTCCTCGAAGAATTTGCCGCCATTGAGGAATATCCGTTTGCTGTCCTCAAAACGTAATAGGTCCGCCTGATATGCCTTGAAAACCTGGGCGAGGCGGCGGTTGAGAACAAAGCCTTCGGACGCCAGTTTCCTTGCGGGCTCAACAAGGTCCGCCCACTTCAATTTGCCGGAACCGTGTTTTCGGTAAGCCATCTCGAATCCGGCTATGGTTCCGGGCACTCCAGCTGCCCTGTACCCGACAACAGGACCTCCATCGCCTTTTTTTACATTTCCATTGGCGTCCAGATAGACATTCCGGTCCGCCGCCGCGGGGGCCATTTCCCGGTAATCGATTGTCGTCGACGTCCCGTCGGCCAGGCGGATCACCATAAATCCGCCGCCTCCAATGTTTCCCGCCTCAGGATAAACGACCGCCAATGCAAGACCCACGGCAATAGCCGCGTCAATCGCATTTCCTCCTTTCTTCAGTACTTCGATTCCCACCCTTGATGCGAGTTCGTGCTGTGACGCCACCATCCCGTGGCGGGCAGCGGCGGCTTCCGGCAGAGGTAACGGGCCGGCGAACACGTTTGGAATAAGACCGGAAAGAAGTGTTAATATAAGGAGAAAGCTGAAGAGGCTCTTATTTTTTCGCATTGGGATCTTGCCTGACCGCAGGGTCTTTTTCTGTAAGGTGTCAATTCGGGAAAACGCAGTGATTGGGAATTTGTTTGGATTATCGCATAGATCGCAGATAGTTCGCACGGACGCGATGCGGGTCAAGCTCGATCCGCAGAAGACGCACTAACAACAGGTGTATGAACGGTTTAAAACTTTAGTAACGATTAACTGCTTGGCAACGACCTTTGAATTGTGTAAATTCGAGGTCATATCGCAAGACCCTTCAATTCGGGCACGTCCCGAAGTGATTTTCGGGGAAAGAGCATTTGTTTTGTATATGAGTGTCAATTTATGAGCAGAAGTATTCTCATAGCCGCATCGATAGTAATTCTCCTGAGTTCATTGCCGGTATTCGGCCAGCTCAACCGTTCGGCAGGTGTGCAGAAACGCGGAAACCAGATACAGAACGTTAGGTTCACTGGAGTAGAAGCAGTTTCGGACGGCAACGGAGCTCTTTTGCGCTGGAGTACCGGTTTTGAGCGCGACAACCTAGGATTTACGGTTTTCCGGGCCTCCGCGAAGGGTTGGGAGAAACTGGGGGCCAATATCGTGCCGGGCAGTTACTTCTCAATCGAACCTCACGAAACGTACGGTCGGGATTACAGGTTCTTCGATCCGAAAGGAGATTTCAGTTCAAGATACTTCGTACAGGCGTCAGACCTGTATGGGAGATCGTATGACTCAGCCGCCGTTTACCCCGGATATTCTTCGGATTTCGCCTCGATCGCCGGAACCGATTCCAAGACGATGATCGAAGCGACTCTTTCCGCGAATCCGATCACCAGCAAGAACGAGACTTTTGCGCCGAAACAGATCGCGACCGGCTCCGGGAATTTGCCGCCGAACCAGGCGACTCAGTTTTGGGTGGCCGCCCGGCCGGGGGTCAAATTGGGCGTCAAGAGTGAAGGTATCTACAGGGTTTCCCGAACGGAGCTTGAGAACGCCGGTTTTGATGTGAACACGGACCCCGAATTGTGGCAGCTTTACCTGAACGGCAACGAGCAGTCGATCATTGTCGACTCGAACGGAGATTTCATAGAGTTCTATGGTAAAGGCATCGATATTCCCGAAACTGACGTAAACATCTATTTTCTGGTTGTCGGGGATGTGGCCGGGGCGCGAATTTCGAACGTTACCAGGACTCCCGCCGGCTCTGATCCGGTCGCCAGCTATGACCAGCAGTTCTATCGCCGGGATCGTTCGCTTTACGCTTCATCCGTTCTGAACGGACCGGAAGAGAACTACTTTGGAACTGTGGTCAGGAGCACTCCTTCTACCATCCAGTTCGCCGTAGACGGTATAGACTTCAGCGTGCTGAAGGCGACCGTACAGATCGGGCTTCAGGGCTTCACGGCAACCCCGCACAAAGTAAGGGTGAAGGTCAACGGCGTGCCGTTTGGATCGCTTACTTTCTACGGCGGCACCTATATGGTTGCAGACGTGGGAATTCCGACCGCGATACTGGTAAATGGCATAAACACAATTGAACTCGCGGCAATATCCGGCGGAGTCGATCTGAGTCTTGTAACGTCAATAAGGGTCAGATATAACCGCAATTATCTGGCAAGGAGCAACGGACTGGATTTCGCGGTGCCTGAGAACAAACAGGCGGTTTTGACAGGTTTCACAGATCCGGCGATCCGTGTGTTCGACGTTTCCTTTCCTGATTCCCCGGCGCTCGTCGACAACATCGCCATTGATCCGCAAGCAAATCTCGGCACCGAGTACCAGGCGACCATTCCCGCGAACAGCGCGGCGATGATGTTCGCAACAGCGGATTCTGCTGTGAAGAGCGTATTTTCGATCTCGGCGAACACACCATCGACTCTCTCATCCGTATTGAATTCGGGGGATATGCTGATCGTTTCCTACAAGGACTGGATGACCGAAGCGGGTGATTGGGCAACTTATCGGCAGAACAACGGGATCGATGCGGTCTTGGTCGATGTGGAAGACGTATATGACGAGTTCGGCTACGGGATAAGGAGCTCCGAATCGGTAAAGGAGTTCATCCACTACGCCAGGCTCAACTGGGCGACCGGCCCGGGCTACGTATTGTTGCTGGGTGACGCGAGTTACGATCCCAGAAACTACCTCGGCTTTGGGTTCTTCGATTTTGTTCCTACGGAACTTGTCGATACGGCATACGAGGAAACGGGCAGCGATGAGGCGCTTGCGGATTATGATGAGGATGGCCTTTCGGAGATCTCGATCGGCAGGGCTCCCGTCAGGAGCGGCACCCAGGCAACGGCGTCCCTTGCAAAAGTAATGGGCTTCGAACAGTCTGTCGGCACGGCCGCTGCGAGGGGATCGCTTTGCGTAAGCGATCTTTTCGATCTTGTCGATTTTGAGGCCCTTTGCGGAAGAGTTCAGGCTGAATTACCGGGAACGATCCCGGCCGCTGCGGTAAATCGAGGCGATGTGGACGCGAAAGCGACGATGCTGAACGAGATGAATCTAGGGAAGTATCTGGTCAATTACTCGGGCCACGGGGGTTCCACGTTCTGGGCTCAGTCGAACTTCTTTAGCGTTGGTGACGTCGCAACGCTTACAAATGCAAATGACCTCACCATCTTTACAATGCTCACCTGTCTGAACGGATACTTCATAGAACCCGACAGGGACAGCCTCAGTGAGCGGCTCTTTAACAAGATCGGCGGCGCCTCGGTAGCGGTCTGGTCGTCTTCAGGAAAGACAACACCTGACGTCCAGGAAATACTCGCCCGCAGGTTCTATAGCCAACTCGGCAACAACCCCGCGCTGGACAGGATCGGGGACCTTGTCAAGGATGCCAAGACCGCGGTTGTCGCGGGCAGGGATGTCAGATTGTCGTGGACGCTCCTGGGCGATCCCGCAATGAAGGTAAAATAGAGGTCCTTCGAATGAAGGGCAAAGTAAAACGGCGGCTTTCAGGTGAAGCCGCCGTTTGCTGTTTTCCAACTATGAAGCGAGGCTACTGCCTTGGCTGAATGCGCATTAAATAACTGCAGACCCCGAGAGGCTGTCCCGGCAACAGCTGGATCCGTTGTCCGATCGGCAGTTCCCGGTTGTTTATCGTCGCAGGGTTTCTTCCCTCATTGATAACGGTGAAATTGCCGAGCCGGTCAAGTATTAGGACGACGTGTCTTCTACTTACCTCCGGATCCCCTTTGAGCGCAATATCAACCGGTTTTGATTTTGATCCTCGGCCGATCACCACTTCGCTCTGGAACACCGGAATAACGGTTTGCCTGACGCCATCCTTCCACACCTCCAGGTCATATAAAGACACTTTTCTCGTGCTGACGGCGGTGAGTTCCTCATCATCGCCCCCGGTTACAGGCGTAACCTGCGCAAACGCCCGGTTGCCGCCGGTCTGCGCTGCGCCCTCTCGCGAATTCTTGATGAAATTCGGCGTTTCCAGGTTCCTCGGAGTGCTGCCGCGGGGCGGAACGGCTGGACGGGCCTGGCGAATCGTCTCTTCAGGAAGAGGCTTTGAAGCAGGCTGCTTCCTCGCGAGAACTCCTGTTTTTCCCGATGAACTGTCTTCCCAACTGTGCTGGACGCGAATATCTCCGGGCTCAAGGGTGCCGTCCACTCTCAATTCAACCGCAAACGACTGGGTTTCCAGCTTCTTTTTGCCCGCAAGCTCCTTGGCACGCTCGGCGAGAACGTGGTAAAGCCCCTGTTCAAGGCCTCTGCGTTTTGCCCCACGCCATTCCTTGTCGTCCTTTTCACTGAGGAAGATCAGGTACTCGGTCGGGATTATCGTTGTTCCCTGAGGAAGCGGGACCATTTCATCCTGCATAACGCTCTCAACTTCCCGTGCGATCTTTACGATGAACTCTTCAGCGCTGCTGCGGGGCTTTACCTGAGCATCACGCGCGGCCTGCTCAAGAACAAGCTCGGCGCTTTCACCGTCGATCCATCTTCTGACTTTGTCGAGAACGCTCATTAATTTCCTTTTAAGGCTATGGTCTCTACACCGCTCCGGGTTTTTCCACTGATCCAGCCTCTGTCAGCAAAGTCAGGATTCGTTTTTGGCGTCCCGTATTCGATCACCTCCACCTGATACCAATGGCCATCACTGGAGATCACCTTGAGCCGGGAACCTTTCGACACAAGCCCGATGCGAGGGTTATCCGTGCTCGGATCCAGTCGCAGGTTGATGTTCATTAACGCTGTTGCTTCCCTGGCCCCGAACAACGAGGAAAACGTCGGAAGAGAAACTCGCGTGAGGACGTAATTATATGTCGCATATAGTCCAGCCGCAAAGACAGCGATCAGGACCGCCGAAACCACGAGCCGACGCATAAGCTTCGGTCCGCGTCCGGGCGAAACAATGTCGGCAGCCGACTCGCCGGTTTCAAGCGCATTGGCGCTCTCTGTTGCCGGGGGGGCATAGACCGCGGGCGTCGGCGATTCGGCCTGGCCGTTCTCGAGTATCGAGATTCCCGTGCCGGGACGCTTGCTGATCGGGATCCGCTGCAGCTTCAATTCACGGGCCGTATCGAATTTCGGACGAATCGGCGCTGTCGGGTTATAGCCTTTGCTGTAAACAGCTTTTGGTGCGGCGTGTTCCAGTTGGGCCGCGAGCGCGGGTCGCTTCTCGGTTTCCCCCGCAAACCGTTTCAACTCCGAAAGATCGTCCCAGAACTCCAATGCGTTCTGCTGCCGCGCTGAAGGGTCATCCGACGTGGCTCTATGAAGTATTTCCAGAAGCCGGTCAGCCCACGCAAGTTCGCGCAATTGCAGGGGCAAGGCAGTAACGGCCCCGTTTGTAAAGAACCGCGGTGACTCACCCGTGATAAGGACATACGCGGTCTTCGCCATGGAATAAACGTCCGCCGCCGGCGTCAGCTCGACAATGCCGAGTTTGCCCGTAGTTCCGGAATAAAGCGGACTGTGTTCGGGAGGTGCGTAAAGGTTGGTCCCGACCCTTGTTATCGGAGCCTCAGATTCGGACATGCGGGCGACGCCGAAATCGGCGATCTTGACGACGCTGTGATCGGCGGTCAGCAGGAGGTTTTGAG
>JAHEEZ010000385.1 GCA_024640445.1 Acidobacteriota bacterium
CGTCCATACGGCGCCTGAAGAGTACAAGGCCTTTTCCGCGACCTGCACCCATCTGGACTGCATCGTCCAGTACAGGCCCGAAGAAAAGGACATCTTCTGCGCTTGTCACGCCGGACAATACGATCTGAACGGCAAGAATGTGGCCGGTCCTCCTCCCCGGCCGCTGGATGTTTACACCGTCAATGTAAAAGGTGATGAACTGATCGTTACAAAAGGATAAGACCATGAGCAGGATAGAAGCTGCAAAGGAATGGCTTGACGACCGGTTCGGAATCGAACCGATCGTGAAAGTCGCGGAACATAAGGAAGTTCCCGTCCACAAGCATTCGATCTGGTACTACTTTGGCGGAATGACGCTGTTCCTGTTCACCGTCCAGGTCGTTACCGGTATCTTGCTTCTGCTTTATTACAGGCCGAGCGCTGAGAACGCATTCGAGAGTGTTCAGTTCATCGTGACAGAAGTGCAGTTCGGATGGCTCATACGCTCTGTTCATTCCTGGTCCGCAAATCTACTTATCCTGACGCTTTTCATACACATGTTCAGCGTCTATTTCCTGAGTGCATACAGAAAGCCGCGCGAGATGACCTGGGTAACCGGAGTTGTCCTCCTTTTCATCGCCATATTCTTCGGCTTCAGCGGATATCTCCTGCCGTGGAACGAACTTGCTTTCTTTGCAACGAAGGTCGGTACCGACATCGCAGGTGTCATCCCTGTAGTCGGTGACTTCATGCTGCGCTTCCTTCGCGGCGGCGATGAAGTGACTGGAGCGACCCTTACAAGATTTTACGGATTTCACGTGGCGATTCTGCCTGCTACCGCTACCGTCTTCCTTGGGATCCATATTTGGCTTGTCCAGTATCACGGCATGAGCGTTCCTCCGGGAATGGACGAAAAAGAAGCGAAGAAGATGAAATTCGTTCCGAACTTCCTTCTTCGTGATCTGCTGGGCTGGATCATAGCTATTGGAGTTCTTGCGGCTTTGGGTGCCCTGTTCCCGTGGGAACTTGGAGCCAAGGCCGATCTGTTCGCCCCGGCGCCGGCAGGTATCAAACCTGAGTGGTATTTCCTCTTCATGTTCCAGACACTCAAGTACATACCGGCAAAAATACTGTTCTTCGAGGGTGAGACGCTCGGGGTTCTGGCTTTCAGCCTGGGCGCGCTCGTTTGGATGGTGATCCCGTTCATCAACCGGGAGAACAGCGGACCCCGGGTAAAACTGGCAGTAAAACTTTTTGGGATCATCGTTGTAGCGTTCATCGTCGTGATGACGCTTGTGGGGTACCTGACCTGACCTGACGGAGGACGGAATATGTATCGGCATGGATCGAACAAAGGCGTTTTTGGGGCCGAAGGCGGCATCCGCAGGTTGGGACTTCTAGTGACGTTCGCAGCGGTCTTTATAGCGACTGCTGCTGTTTTGGGCCAGCAGCCCAAGCAGACCTCCTGCGTTGTGTGCCACTCGAAACTTGAGGGTCGCCTGAAGGATCCCGTGACGAAGTTCGCGCACGACATTCACAACTCGCGCGGGCTTTCGTGTAACGATTGCCACGGAGGCGATCCGACGAAGAACGATATGGCCGCCGCGAAGGCGATCAGCACGGGCTATCTAGGCACGCCGAAACCCTCCGAAATTCCCGCTTTCTGCGGCAAGTGCCACAGCGACGCCGGAGTGATGAAACGGTTTAACCCCTCGCTGAGGGTGGACCAGGTTCAGGAATATCTGACGAGCACTCACGGAAAACGTCTGAAGGAAGGCGATATCAAGGTCGCGACCTGCATCAGTTGCCACGGTAATCATGGGATACGTTCCGCGAAGGACCCGCAGTCTTCCGTTTATCCAATGAACGTAGCGGAGACCTGTTCCAAGTGCCACGCTAACGCGGATTACGTGGCGCAGTACAACATCGCCCACAATCAATATGACCGCTACAAGAAGAGCGTTCACGCGAACGCTCTTTACGAAAAGAAGGACATTAGCGCCCCTACCTGCAATGACTGCCACGGCAATCACGGCGCCGCGCCGCCGGGAATCACTTCTGTGGCCAACGTATGCGGGCAATGTCATTCGCGACAGTCCGAACTCTTCCAGCAGAGCCCGCACAAGGCCGCTTTCGATCGACAGGGTTTTGCCGAGTGCGTTCGGTGCCACAACAACCACGAGATCCTCAAGCCGACCGATCAGATGATCGGTGTCGGAAAGGGTTCGGTCTGTGTCGCGTGTCATAACGGTGACAAGGGTTATGAGGCGGCGAAGTCGATCCAGGCCAGCATGAGCGATCTAAGTGGCAATATTAACAAGGCGGAGGACATCCTTGATCGCGCGGAGCGGGCAGGTATGGAGGTCAGCCGGCCAAAGTTCGAGCTTCAGGAGGCGACAGACGCGATGACCACGGCCCGGGTTCTTATCCATACGGTGTCGACCAAGCAAGTCGTCGATGCGGCCGGTCCCGGTAATGCCGTGGCGCTAAAGAGTTTCAAGGCCGGTCAGGGCGCGTTCGCGGAATTGAGTTTCAGAAGGCAAGGGCTCGCAGTTTCGTTGGTCTTCATAGGCTTCCTCGCCGTACTTGTGTTTCTGAAGATCAGGCAGATAGAGGGCCGCG
>JAHEEZ010000386.1 GCA_024640445.1 Acidobacteriota bacterium
TCCTTCTCAAAGAACTCAAAGACATTGCCGTCGAGAAGCTCGATATCGGAGAAGATCAGGTCCGGAGGCTGGTTCTCGCGAAACCACGCACGAAGATCGCGCAGGCTTTCCAGCTTCGCCGCGATCTGGATCGCGCCGTCATACCGCTCGATAAAACCGCGCAGCTTCTCTGCCGCCAGCGGTTCGTCCTCGATGATCACTACTCTCATTCTTTGATTTCCAGCAAAGGAATTCTTACCGTAAAGGTCTCAGCTTCATCAATGATCTCTACCGGTCTGTCGGTCAGAAGCGCATACCGGTCGATCAGATTCTGCAAACCCGTTCCGCTGTCCTGAACCAGCTTCTCTTTCGGCGACAACTTGTTGCTGACAGTCAGCAGTTCGCCTTCAACGCTGATGCTGATCTCCAGCGGTTCCTTTCCACTCCCGGCGTTATGTTTTACTACATTCTCCAGAAGGCTCTGAAGCGCGGTCGGGACGATCATCACGCCGTTGGCGGAAGCGTCCGGCGGAATTTGCCAGTTGAACTCGTACGCCGGGCCAAACCGCTTCTCTAACAGAAAAAGGTAATCTCTCGCGAAATCCAGCTCCTCGGCAAGCGCGACAACCTCCGCGTTCTGGGTATGAAGAATGTAGCGGTATAGCTTGGCGAGTTTATCCAGGAATTCGTTCGCAGCACCCGGATCCAGGTCGATGAGCGAGGACAGGACGTTGAGATTATTGAACAGGAAATGCGGGTCGACCTTCTGCTGAAGTATCTTCAGCTGCATCTCGCTCTGCGCAAGCTGTGCGGCAGACAGTTTCGAGCGTATTTCGGTCAGGGCCGAAAAATAGAAGTACGAGATACATCCCAGACCGGCGACGGATTGCAGGATTATCTGGAAAAGAAAGCCGGAGGCCCACTGGAAGAGATCGTGATCTTTGCCGAAGGCAAATTCTTCGATAAGCACAACGCCAAATACTGTATTGATAACTGCTATCAGTGGAATGAAGGAGAGAAGGATGATGAAATCACGGCTTATCGAAGGCGAATTGACGTTCAGGAGGCCAAGCCACTTCCTGAGCACGGCCAGCACGACGATCCCTGTCACGGCGTGGAGGAACATCCAGATCGGGGCATCGACGTGAAAGAAGAACCGCTCAAGCGAGCCGGCAACCATCAACTTCACATAGAACGCAAACGCGTAGCAGAAGGCCAGCAACCCCAATAATCCAAATAGACGTAATTTCACTTTGTCGTTCTACTCTAGCTGCGACCCTGGTGAGCCGCGCGGGCTTTCCTGAATACCGGATTAAAGTGTTTGAGTACCGGAAGAGCCGAATAGAATTCGGTGTCCTTCCGGTACTCACTTTAACCAACTTCTGTCTGACAGACTACTTGTTCTGCTTGGCGTTCGGGAAGGATTCAGTTACTTTGCCGTTTTCATCCAGGAAGTCGATCTTCGGATTTCCGTCAGCCGCAACCGAGATCTTGATCCTCGGATTTCCTTTAGCGTCTCGCAGTTCCAGGAAGGCCGATCTATCGCGCCCCTTCCCCAGGGAAAGCCGTCTGACGGTCATCTCACCGCTCTTTCGCGACTCTTCCATTGCCGCATTCCGCTCTTTTTCGTCTTTGATCTGCTTGATCTTATCGAGCTTGTCCATCATATCAATGATCGGCATGTTCTGGTCATTGATCGAAAGCCCGGCGAAGTATTCGCCATCCTTGTTCTCCAAATGCTGCAGCGCGATCGTCTGATCACTACGGAACTTGTCGAACGTCAGTGAATTATACTGTCCCTGTCCATTGTCTCCGGAAAAGATCAGGCCGCCGACCTCGTCCCCTTTTTCGTTAAAGAAGAGCATTCCCGCGGGGCGATCACGCTCAAAATACTTTCCGTCCATCGTACCGCCGTGCTGGCGCTGCTGATTCGAAAGGACCATTCGCAGTTTTCCGTCTGCCTCAACAATATTGATCCGTTCGACATCGATCTCCGAGAACTTCTGCTTGTCGTCTGACTTGAATCCCATGAAAAGCAGAGAACCAACTGTGAGAGTTGTCATTACACAAAATAATTGCAGGCGGAACAGTTTCTTCTCCAGTTTACTTTGTCTATCCATTTTTATGTCTCCTATGATTTCCTATAAAATTTCTGATTTCCTCTTGCACGGAAGAGCCTAGCCGCGAATGGATCTGACGGAAACAAGAAAAAAGCGAACATGGGATATTTTCGAGTGAACGTGGGCAAAACAGACCGGAATGAACTGCTGCGAACGGATTGTTCTGCAAAATCCGGGACTCGGAAAATGCGGACAATCCGCCTGATTGATTTATGTTGTATAATCTCGCGTATTCAACAGGTGTCGTCCTACCCCAAGAAAATCAAGAACTATTGGGAAAACTGAAATCCAGTTCTATGTGGCCAGATCCCGACTACCGGGGTTGGTCCATGTCCTAAAGAAGATAAGCGGACTGGCGCTGCTTCTGAATGATTCCCAATCCTGAAGCGGAAGAGCCTGTTCAACAAAGACAGAGAGATTGAGTTTCATGCGCGCCTAACGGACACTCGGCGCGGGCTAGTAGCTCGGGGGGAGGGGCACTGCTGATCA
>JAHEEZ010000387.1 GCA_024640445.1 Acidobacteriota bacterium
GTTCGGGCCGGCACTGGAGATCGCAACCCAGATCGCTTCTGCCCTCGACGCGGCCCATTCCGCGGGCATTGTTCACAGGGACATCAAGCCCGACAACGTGATGATCCGCCCGGACGGAGTTGTGAAACTGCTCGATTTCGGTATCGCGAAACTGACAGAACGATCAGAGCCCGAGATCGAAACCGAGGGAGAGACAGCAGTCCAGATCAACACTTCCCCGGGAATGATTATCGGGACGGCGAACTACATGTCGCCGGAGCAGGCGAAGGGCCGTCCGGTCGATACCCGCACGGACATCTTCAGCTTCGGAGTCGTTTTGTACGAGATGGTCTCGGGCAGGCTTCCCTTCGATGGCGAGAGCCCTCTCGAGATCATCGGTTCGATACTCAAGGACGAACCAAAGCCCTTGCATTCCGACGAGATCCCTTCGGACCTGGTGAAGCTGATAGGCAAATGCCTGCGGAAGAACCCGGACGAGCGGTACCAGACGATGAAGGGCCTTCTGGCAGACCTGAAAGAAACGAGGTCGGAACTGGAGTTTCAGGAGAAACTGGACAGGACCATCCAGCCTGAGAAGGCGGAAGCGGGGACCCAGGTCTTCCAGGCGACCACCGCGTCCGACGCTCAGCATACGACGGCATCGGGGAACACCAATGACAGCATTACGATCAGGCGGTCCAGCATCGGCAAGGTGCTGATCGGAGTTGCCGCGGTGGCAATAATTGCGGCGATCGGCCTGGGCTACTGGTATCTCGTGGGCAGCGGCGACAAGCAGATCGAATCGATCGCCGTGATGCCGTTCGTCAATGAAAGCGGAAATGCGGACGCTGAATACCTGTCGGACGGAATGACCGAGACTCTGATAAACAGTCTTTCCAAGCTGCCGAATCTGAGCGTGAAAGGACGTTCTTCGGTGTTTCGCTACAAGGGCAAAGACGTCAGTACGAAAACACTGGCCGCCGATCTGGGCGTGCAGGCTGTTCTTTACGGATATGTGACCCAGAGAGGCGATCAGCTATCGCTAAGTCTGGAGCTGCTCGATGCAGCGACGGAGAACGTGATCTGGAGCGGAAAGTACGACCGCAAGCAAGCGGATGTCGTCTCCCTTCAAAACGAGATCGCGCGTGATGTTTCGGGAAACTTGAAGTCCAGGCTTTCGGGGGCGGACGCCGACAAGATCGAGAAGGGCAGTACCGCCAACCCGGAGGCTTATCGGTTGTATCTGCAGGGCAGATTTTTCTGGAACAAGCGCACTGCAGAGGATCTTGAAAAGAGTATCGGGTTTTTCAACAAGGCGATCGAACTTGACCCGTCGTACGCCCTGGCTTATGCAGGTCTCGCGGATGCGTACGCGGTCTTGTCGGGTGTCAGTCCCGTCCCGCCGGAAGAAAGCTATCCGAAAGCCCGGGCGGCCGCGCAAAACGCTATGGAACTGGACCCGAATCTGGCGGGTCCGCATGCCGTGCTCGCAAGTGTGCTGCAATACTACGATTGGAACCGATCGGAAGCGGAAAAGGAATTTAAGCGGGCCATAGAGCTCGACCCGGATTATCCCTCGGCTCATCAGTGGTACGGCCAGTTCTTGTCTCAAATGGGCAGGTTTGACGAAGGGATAGCCGAGCTGGAGCTGGCTTATAAACTTGATCCTTTCTCACCGATGATCAGCTCAAATCTGGCCAGCGCCTATAGGGACGCGCATCGGTACGACGACGCGATCGCACAGTTCAAGAAGACGCTTGAGATCCAGCCTGATTTCGAAGTGGCCCAAATTCATCTTTTTCAGACTTATCTCGCCGCTGACAGGTACGAGGACGCGATCGATCAAATGAAAGAGCGAGGCTTTCCGGCAGAGAAGGCCAAAGAGTTAAAACAGTCGCTCAGTACATCAGGTAAGCGCGGAGTTTGGCAATATTTTCTTGCGTTGTATCAGGAAAGTTCCAATGCAAGCGATGTCGTGGATGACGACATGTGGCTTGCTAAGATTGAGTTGGGTTTAGGCAACAAGGAAAAGGCGCTGGATATCCTGGAAAAAGCGGTCGCGAACGGCAGGGGCGATTTTGGCGTGTCCACACTCGGATCGGATGTGAGATGGGACGGCCTCCGGGAGGAACCCAGATTCAAGGCCTTGTTGAAGAAGATTGGAGTGAGTGATGAGTGAACGCACGCATCCTGCGTGCACCGCTCCGCGAGGAGCGAAAGAATCATTGAAGATTGGTAATTGAAAATTGATAGTTAAGATGGCTGGTTGGCCGCAGGTAACGGTCAAGGTTCTGAGTTCGACAACTAGTGATTTCGGTGTTACCTGAGAAATACGCTCAATTCTCAACTATCAATTTTGAATTTTCAATTTTCTCAGCACTCATCACTCTATTTCGCACCCTGATCGCTTGATATGAAGAGATGCCCCCAATGCGGCCGTGACTACAACGACCCGACGTTGAGCTTTTGCCTCGATGACGGCGCGGCGTTGCTCGACGGCCCGGCGTCGGTGGACGAGCCGCTGACCGAGATCCTGCCCGGTACCACGGACACGAGCGAGTCGACGACCCGCACGCTGGACCGATCTGAGACCGAAGGGACAAGGGTC